>JAOTST010000174.1 GCA_029864785.1 Chromatiales bacterium
ATTGGATAGGCGAACGGATACGCACACAAGCTGCAGATACTCGACCAGCCGCAGCTTCGTATCTATTAGTTGATACAACTGCGCGCTATGCAGCTTCTGATAGGTGGGAGTTTGCAGCCTCAATTCGTAACTTGCTGAATGATCATGCTGTTTCGGCTCTGAGCACATCGGTTCCAAATGATCTGCCGCTACCAGGACGAAATTATTATGCGGAGTTAGAGTATAAGTTTTAGATGTGGTACTTCAATGGAATGAACAGGATAAAGGGAATGCAGAATATACAATTTTTTAGCAACCAGAAAAAAATATATCAACTGGAAATGGATACTATTTTTCTGTGTAGATGGATCTCTTCAATGGATTTAAGGACATAACCGGCTCATACCATGGATGATGTTTTTTCATATTGTGATCAATGCACCTCAGGAATGACTCGTTTCAAGATTATCGGTTCTTTTCGAGCAGAACAATGGGTAAGCCTTTGTAGGTTAAAAAATGTACTGTTTTTTCCGGCACTCAAGGATATAACTTGAAACGATTAGCAACAAGTTTGTTGATCTTGACGAGTCTCTGGCTGGTTATTGGCACCGTGCCGGTCGCTATCGCCCAGAACACTCTTGAGAAAGAACGTCTGCTCAAAGCGGTCTTTATCTATAATTTTGCCAAATTCACCCGCTGGCCTGAAAATGCTTTGGGAACGGAGGATGAGTCATTAAATCTATGTGTTGTGGGTAGAGATGAGTTGGCTATTTCTCTGGAACAGCTTGGGGGAAAGATGATTAAAAGGCGAAGCATCGCGGTTGATCTTCTCCACGGTTCAAAAATCCCCTCTCGCTGCCATCTGCTCTATATCGCAACTTCAGAGAGAGGGCGATATAAAAAAATTATAAAGGCGCTAAAAGGGAGCGCTATTTTAACCATCAGCGAACTGTCAGGTTTTAGTCGCTCGGGAGGAGTTGTTGAGCTTTATCGTGAGAAAGAGAAACTTCGTTTTATCATTAATTTAGATGCGGCTCGTGGTGCAGGGCTAATTATTAGTTCGCGTCTATTGGGATTGGCTACGGTGCTTTCCAATGAGGATGAACCATGATTTTTCGTAACGCCTCAATTAAACAGAAGTTGGAAGCAATTATATTGATCACCGCAGCGGTGGTGCTATTGCTCAGCTTGCTGATATCTATGTTAGGGGAGGTTCGTTCGGCACGAGATGATGCAACGACACGCTTGCAGTCTTTAGCTCGGGTACTGGGGGATAATAGTCGTGCAGCGATCATCTTTCATGATCAGGATACTGCAACGGAAATTTTAGAAACTCTTTCTTCACAGGACAATGTGCTTTGGGCCGCTATTTCCAATCGTGATCACAAAACTATTGCCGAGTATTATTCTCCTCGATTTGAAGCTGCTCAAACAGAAGCCGGGACAGGGTTTTTCTTAAATCAGATTAGTATGAAAGAGCCCATTATTTTTGATGATGATCTGGTCGGATATTTTCATATCATTGGCGATATGAGTCGGGTAAAGAACATTTTAATACAACAGTCCTATTTTGGATTGGGCATATTTGTTATTTCAATGTTGGTTGCCCTGCTTCTATCCAATCGACTCCAACGGGTGGTGTCAGTACCTGTACAGCGCCTACATGACATTATTGAAGCGGTCACAGCCCGAAGGGACTTTAGTGCTCGAGCTAAGCGCTTTAGTAATGATGAGCTGGGTACACTGGTGGACGATTTCAATATGATGTTGGAGCAGATTCAATCCTACGATAATGAATTAACCGATCATCGTAAAAATTTGGAAAACCTCGTTGTTGAGCGAACGAGCGAACTGGAATTGGCTAAAGTTCAAGCTGAATCAGCTAGTCAGGCCAAGAGTGATTTTCTTGCAACGATGAGCCATGAAATTCGTACGCCAATGAATGGTGTTATTGGTTTTACCAGTATTTTAGAGAAGAGTGAACTTAATGATTTACAGTCAGAGTTTGTGGAAAACATCTCTTCGTCGGCTGAAAATCTGCTTACCATTATTGATGATATTCTCGATTTTTCAAAAATGGAGTCAGGCAAGCTCAGATTGAATAAGACCGATTTTAATCTAAAGGATGAGATTGATGATGTTAGAGCACTATTTGCTACGAAGGCTCAGGAGAAAGGGGTTAAGTTAATAACGGTTATCGATAATGATGTGCCTGAAATTTTGTATGGGGATTCAGGTCGAATACGCCAGGTATTGATTAATCTTGTAAGCAATGCGCTGAAATTTACCGCTGAAGGAGAGGTTACCGTTGGTATTAAGAATTATCATCAGGGTGATGACCGGGTTACTTTGTGTATAGTGGTGCGCGATACGGGTATAGGTATCCCTTCAGAGCAACAAACCTTACTGTTTCAGCCCTTTCAGCAGGGTGACGCTTCAATTACGCGACGTTTCGGAGGTACAGGTCTTGGCCTGGTGATTACGCAACGCCTAGTCGCCATGATGGATGGAAAAATTACACTCTCAAGCACTGTGGGCGAGGGCTCGACTTTCTCGGCCATCGTCCGACTGGATCCTGCAAAGGATCCTTGGTTAACTCAAACCGCTCATGACTCAGCACAAGACTCAAATGGAGCGGAGAGACGCATAAATAGAGCGGAGAGACGCGCACACCTGTTTGAGCGTTTAGCAATTCTGGTCGTAGATGATAATCCTCTAAATTTGAGGGTTGCCTCAATATTGCTCTCTAATGAGGGGATTAATGTGATCGCTGTAGAAAGTGGGGCTAAAGCACTTGAACAGATGTTGTTACAGACTTTTGATCTTATTTTTATGGATTTAGAGATGCCTGAGATGAGCGGGGTTGAGACGGCACAGAAAATACGTCAGTTAAACGATGGCTTAGGGAATATGCCAATTATTGCCCTCACGGCACATGTTTTTCCTGAAATGCGTCGAGAGGTTAATGATGCCGGAATGAATGATCTTTTGGCAAAACCCTACAAACCAGAGCAACTTTATTCGATGCTCGTCAAATGGTGTGGAAGGGATAAAGATATAAATATTCTGGAACAAGAGATAGCTATCGAGGATAGCGCTTTACAAATTTGTGATCATCAAGCGGCACTGACTGCGGTCGGTGGTGATGAAGAGATGGTTAAGATGTTGCGGGATGAGTTTTTGACTGTGCTACCTGAAAGTGAGCAGTTGATTCAATCCACTCATGCTGATGAGGATTACTCGGCATTATATGAGGTGGTGCACAAGCTGGCAGGTTCAGCGAGCGTTGTCGGTGCTTCAATGATTCACGCGGAAACTTTGTCGCTTCAAGATCTATTAAAGTCAACGCCCCTGCCAATATCACGTATTGATACGGGTGTTCCGGCGCTTCTTCAAAAAATAATAGAGTTTAAGATACACTTCTCTTAATAATTATTTTTTAATATAGCTATTCCTCCAATAGAGTTCTAAATTTTCTTGGGGTGATTTTGGGCTAACTTTCTTTTAGTCAATATTTTTACCTGTAATTCCTGCCGTTAATACAAATCTCATAGCCTCATCTCGGCTCATTTGCAGCGGTCGGAGATCATTGCGTGGAATTAGGAGTGTATAACCGCCAACCATATAGCTCATTGGTAAGTAGACCAGTACACAGTCGCGCTCTCGAAATGATGGAGGCAGTCGTTGAGGATCTTCTTGGGTGACAAAGCCGACGAGTTCCATTCCATTAAAGGTTACCGCAACAACCTGTCCCAAGCCCTCCTTTTTAGGAGAGAAGAAGTCAAAGAAGTCGCGAAAAGCGCGATAGATCGATTTGATTAATGGTAGATGATAGAGCACCTGTTCGCCGAGGGAGAAAAGTTTGCGAACCAGATAGGCATTCATCATTAAACCGACAAGGAATATAACCATAATCCCTACCAAAATCCCCAGGCCGGGAAAATAGATGCTTTCGTGCAATATGTGGCGTAGTGCATAGCTCATTAACTCTTCTGATGCCGTTCCAAACCAATAGAGGAGATAAATGGTGAGCACGATTGGCAATAGTGTAATAAAGCCGGTTAAAAGGGTCTTGCTCAGGTACTTAAACATGGGGTTTCTCCAACCGGTAGCATTCAAGAGTAGAGGGGGTATCTTATATTTATTAGGTGGGTATGACTATTTTTGAGGAATAAATCTATCACTTTTATAGCGATAGTTAACGGTATACTAAGACTCTTATAAAAAGGGAAAACAATGTCGTCATCACTTACTTCGTTTTACAA
>JAOTST010000175.1 GCA_029864785.1 Chromatiales bacterium
CTACTAGGTGAATTTTTAACCCATTTCCATCAGAACAAAATTAAACACCAATAAATATCAAATACCGATTGACACACTGACCCAGCGAATGGCATGTTAACCACATGATTAATGTTCACACCACTCAACGCGTAGCGATACCCGTGCCAATGCTGGCACGATGGAAGAGCTTACTGCGTCCGTGTGAAGGGGCTAACAAAATCACCCGTTAGTTAAAACAGCTTTTAGAAATTTTCACACAGGCCGCAGATAGGATTCTATCTGCGGCTTTTTTTATGTGCAGGATGCACTGTATGCCGCGGGCGCAATGATGCGGGAATTAGAGCAATGCATGGAGCAATTGCCGAGGAGCGGCGGTATGAAGATAAAGGGCCTCTCCTAGTCATCCATGACTAGGAGGCACTTGTTCTTCCTGAACATCGTACGCCGCATATAAAAAAGCGGCGTCTATCTATTTTGACATTGTTATAGGAGTAAAAGAGATGTCTGTTCCAGCCGCCTATCTTGGCGTTATATTGATCTGGTCTACTACCCCACTGGCTATTCAGTGGAGCGGTGCTGATGGTCACTACCTCTTCGGTTTAATGGCTCGAATGGCTATCGGTCTGTTCGTTACACTGGGTCTACTTTCAATCATGGGACGAGTTATACCTCGCCATAAAAGTGCGCTCTGGAGTTATATGGTTGCAGGGTGCGGTCTATTTATAGCGATGTCTTCTACCTACTGGGGAGCACAGCATATTCCATCAGGACTGATATCTGTAATATTCGGCCTTTCTCCGGTATTGACGGCTCTCATGTCGACTTTTTGGCTCAATGAAAAACGTCTATCGATCGTTCGTATGTTTGCGATAATGATCTCGCTGTCAGGACTCGGAATCATATTTCTATTCAATCAGAGCCAGGATAGTATTGCTCTGTATGGTATCGCCGCTCTCTTATTTGCAGTCACGGTTCACAGCGCATCCAGCGTCTGGATAAAACGTATCAATAATAGTGCAATCCCTCTTTCTCCACTGGCACTCAATGGTGGTTCACTACTGGTTGCGGCACCTCTATTTGCAGTTAGCTGGCTCCTGCTGGGTGATAGTGTTCCCGCTGTGTTTGATGAGCGTGTACTTTGGGCTATCATCTATCTGGGAGTTATCGGAAGTGCTCTGGGTTTTGTGCTCTATTACTACATTTTGCATCACCTCAGTGCCACCGTTATATCGATGATTACACTCGTTACGCCTGTCATAGCACTATGGTTGGGAAGCACATTTAATAATGAAACGTTAGGAAGCAATGCCCTGATAGGAACAGGGACAATTATGATGGGTCTTCTATTATTTCAGCTTGATAGGGTGTGGCATCCCAAACAAAAGGTACTACAGTATGATAGTCAATAAGAGAGGGGGCTTGATCCCCTTCTCGCTTTATCTTGCATCTTTCTCTTTTGTAGCCGAGATCGATAACAGATACAATCATCTTTTCATTACAAAAAAATATGAGGCTTATTGATGGGAATTGTCCGACTATTAATTATTGGCGTTGTAGTCTGGCTCGCCTTCAAGCTATTAAAACGCTTAACAAAAAGCCCATCTATATCAAAAAACAGTATGCAGAATAGTCCACCAAAAAAGATGGTTCAATGCCAACAGTGTGGTTTACATGTTCCAATTGATGAAGCACTCTCCAAAGAGAGTGACTATTTCTGCTGTAGCGAACATAGAGACGAAGCCAGTTAAGGTTGAATAAAGGGCATGGCAACTCTGCAAAATGATCACCTTGACCCGGTTTCCCTAAAAACAAACTGGCAGCCCCTACTCTATTTCAATCTCTATCGAATCGGCCTTCTGGTCATTCTAATTCTGCTAAGTAGTACCAATAATCTTCCCATTCCTCTTGGCTCATCTAACCCTGAGTTATTTGTACGCACCTTATTTCTCTACCTCTTTGCCGCACTATTTATTACCTTTACACTTGCCATTCAGCGCCCTACATTTAGAATTCAACTCCATTTTCAGTTAATTCTCGACATTATATTTATAACACTGCTAATGCACTCCAGCGGCGGTGTAAGTAGTGGTGTCGCCATGCTGCTAATTATTAGTGTTGCCAATCATAGTGCCCTGGCCTCTGGGCAGATGCCCAGTCTTTTTGCTGCGCTGGCGACAATCGCTCTGTTACTTGAACAGACCTATAACCTCTTATATGAAAATGGCATTGAGTTTAACTACCCCTTCGCAGGACTACTGGGAATTGTTCTCTTTGCTACCGCACTTTTGACGAATGCACTGGCTCAACGTGCCCGAGTAAGTGAAGAGCTCGCTAAGCAACGTGGCATCGATCTAGCCAATATGGCAGAACTCACGGAATATGCCATATCACAGATGAAAACGGGAATTATAGCCGTAGATCCCGGGCGGCAAATCCGCATGATCAATGATGCTGCTCAAAATCTCCTCGGTTCATCCAAAAATATGATTGGCCGCGATCTGGTACAACTCTCTGCGGAGTTATCGACTGCACTGGAGCGCTGGCTACGTGATGGCAACCAAAATATATCGCCATTTATAGCGGCAAATAATGCCCCTCTGCAATCCCACTTTACGATTATTGGTGGTCATAAAATTGAGGGTGTACTGATTTTTGTTGATGATGCCGACGCCGCAATCAAACAAGCTCAACAGGTAAAACTTGCCGCACTGGGAAGATTAACGGCAGGTATCGCCCACGAAATAAGAAACCCACTCGGAGCAATCAGTCATGCCAGTGAGCTTCTTAGCGAATCAGAGAGTATTGTAAAGAACGATCTTCGACTCACAGAAATTATATATGACAACTGTCATCGTCTTAACAGCATTGTAGAAACAATCCTACAGTTAGGAAAGCGCGAGCAACAGGTCAATAGCGAATCATTTAACCTTTTGAGCTGGCTCAATAAATTTGTAGAATCCCTTTGTGAATCACAGCAAATCCTTAACAACGAGATAGAGCTATCCATTACACCTAAAGATTTAATAATCACCTTTGACAGTGGGCATCTACATCAAATTCTTTGGAATATTTGTCAAAACGGTATTCGTTATGCACACCCTGAAAAACTCCCTATACTAAAAATTATCGCTTTCCAAGATGAAACATCAACGTACATTGATGTTATCGATACAGGAGATGGTGTAGATGACACCTTATTAAGTCAAATATTCGAGCCTTTTGTGACCACAGAGAGTAAAGGTACAGGTCTTGGATTGTATATATCAAAAACTCTAGCAAATAGTAACCATGCAGACCTCGCATATCATCCGACCAAAAATGGGGATAGCTGTTTTCGGATTAAGATAAACAATTAACCTAAAATGGCCCACTAAAATTTATTAACTTATGAGTACAAAACAGGAAAGACCTCTCGCACTCATCATTGATGATGAAGCCGATATACGAGAATTACTCTCGATGACTCTTGATCGTATGGGGGTTGATAGCCGAGAAGCAGAAACCGTTAAAGAGGCAAAAGAAGCACTATCAAAACACGCTTTTAATCTGTGTATTACCGATATGCGGCTTCCTGATGGAAATGGCTTGGAAGTCATTAAACTGATCAATAAAGACTACCCTCAACTCCCTGTAGCCATGCTAACTGCCCATGGCAACATGGATACCGCTATCGAAGCACTCAAAGCAGGTGCATTCGATTTTGTAAACAAACCTATTGAGTTAAAAACACTTAAAAACCTGATTCAAAGTGCATTAAAATTACAACAGACGGATAAACAAACTGAACCAAAAGATCAACGTCTAAAACTTCTAGGTGATTCAGAAGTGATGTGCAAGCTTCGTGACACCATAAACAAACTTGCGAGAAGCCAAGCACCCATCTATATCAAGGGCGAGTCAGGCACAGGAAAAGAGCTGGTAGCGAGACTGATTCACCAAAATGGACCTCGTGCAGAGCAACCTTTCATACCCGTTAACTGTGGAGCCATTCCATCAGAGCTCATTGAGAGCGAGCTGTTTGGTCACGTTAAAGGGAGTTTTACCGGAGCCAACCAAGATCGAGAGGGGCTATTTCAGGCCGCTAATGGAGGTACCCTATTTCTGGACGAAGTCGCCGATCTTCCCTTAGATATGCAGGTTAAATTACTTCGAGCAATTCAAGAAAAATCCATTCGTCCTGTTGGCGCATCAAAAGAGATTTCAATTGATATTCGGATCCTTAGCGCAACCCATCAAGACCTCTCAGAATTAGTCAAAGA
>JAOTST010000004.1 GCA_029864785.1 Chromatiales bacterium
CAAGGCGGATTTTCACAATGCTGGCACATAACCGGTAAAGATTGAGTGTAACCGGTATTAATATCTTTTAGTTCGACCTTACGAATCCATTGCGCTTTCTGCTCAGGAGCAGACAGTTTTTCATTACTGTTCTCGCCACCCCAGCCTTGTTCGTTCTGGCAGGCAGTAACGCAGTCGTTACACCCTTTTTCGCACTTATTTGTATTAATCAGCATACCCCAACGAACATCAGAAGATGCCGGTTGGTCTAAATTACGAGCCTCAGCTGCACCGTACAGCAATACGCCTGGTGCGACTGTCATCGCAGCAGCAGTTGCAGCACTTTTCCCTACAAACTGGCGACGGGTTAGATCAGTTTGATTACTCTCACTCATTACTCGGCCTCTCTGTTTTGGGTTGCCAGATTATTCATCACAACGGTTGAACGAGTCAGATGAATTTTAGCTGCAGCCTTCATCGCAGGCGTTGCAACAGGGTGGAGTTTGGCTGATTTACCATCCAGTGCTTCTGGCTGGGTAGCATGACACTCAAAGCAGTCAAGCTTAACACCAACAAAGGCGTGACAATTCTGACAGAACTGTCCACTCTCAGCAGAGGTCTCCGTTCCTTTAGCGGGAACATGACACTCAAGACACTCTTTAAGACTATATTGCTTGGTGCGCACACCTTGGCGCAACGTTTCAACACGGTGCTTTTTAAGATAGTCCATATGATTACGGCGCATGTCACTAGTATCTTCCACGCACTGCTTACCCTTAATGGCTTTGGGAATAGTAGGACCAACCTCTGCAATAGCATTGGGTACTAATGTTGTTAGTAGCAGTGCTGTTGAGAGAAGACCCAGAAGCTTTCTAACAGGCTTCATATTGTTTCCTTAGTTAACTTAATCACACCCAGTCAATACAACCAGGCAAACTTATTTATCTAGATCAGCAGGAGCCCTAATGTTACTCGGGGCTCCCTACAATCTGAATACCTTTACTTAGGCGCCCATTCCCATGTCAATGTAACCGGTAGGGCATACATCAGCACAGATATGGCAACCGATACACTTGTCGTAATCAGTTTCTACGTAACGACCAGTAGTTGACTCGCCGCGTTTGGTTTTCTTAACGGCATCCTGTGGGCAGTAGACCACACAGTTATCACACTCAAAGCACATGCCACAGCTCATGCAACGTTCGGCCTCTGCAACCACATCAGCCTCTTCAAGAGCAACCAGACGTTCCTGGAAGTTACCAATAACATCTTCAGAGGTAACTTCAATCTGACTACGCTTGTGGCGTGGGGTATCTTCGAAGTGGCCGAGGAAGAGCATGTCAGAAGAGATGATTTCAGCACTACCGCGATCTTCAAAGTTATGAACAGCAAACTTGGCATCAGCAGTTCCACGTAGACCTACGTCGATATCTTTATCTTCAGCAGACTCTTTCTTGTCTGATGCGTACTGATCAGGCTCAAGTCCAGTCTCACGTAGCTTATCCATCAGGTCGAAGTGGTGTACATCAACCTTCGGACGAAGTTTTAGTTCTTCGTTAGCAAGGTAGTGGTTGATGCTCTCGGCAGCGATGCTGGCCTGACCAATTGCAGTGGTTAGCAGGTGAGGACGAACGATATCGCCACATACGAAATAGCCTGGTTTCTTAGGAACCTGGAAGTTCTTATCGGCATCAATAAGGCTACGGTCATTAGCGAAATCTTCCATACCTTCCATATCACCGGTTTGACCGATGGCGGCAACAATCAGTTCACACTCAATGTCGAATTCACTGCCTTCGATAGGAGTAGAGCCATCTTCTTCGAGCTTGATAACACGTAGAGCGGTGGCACGACCATCAGCACCTTTAACAACAGCAACAGGGCTCAGCTGACCGACAATCTCAACACCTTCGTTGGTTGCATCTTCCAGCTCGTGCTCAGCGGCAGGCATGTTTGCCAGAGTAGAGCGGGAAATCAGCATAACATCAGCACCTTGGCGAGCCGCTGATTCCGCAACATCGTGTGCAGTTTGATTCAATACAATTGACTCAGGACGGTCTTTTTCGTTCTCAACAGTAATGTTACCCAGACGACGAGCAACAGAGGCGACATCGATAGAGGTATCACCGCCACCGATAACTACAACCTTGCCAGATACGTGCTGTAGACGACCCTGGTTAAATGCAGCCAGGAAGGCAACACCAGTAATACAGTTGCTAGCATCTGCACCATCAATAGGAAGTGGGCGACCCGACTGAGCACCGAGTGCAAACAGAACGGCATCGTAATCATTTTCCAGGCTCTCCATTGAGACATCAACACCAACTTTGGTGCCGGTCTTGATTTCAACGCCCATATCAACGATACGCTTAATCTCGCCATCGAGAACATCACGAGGCGTACGATAGCCAGGGATGCCGTAGCGCATCATGCCGCCGAGATCATCGAGTGCTTCAAAGATAGTTGCACCATGACCCATACGACGCAGTTGATAAGCAGCAGCCAGACCAGCGGGACCACCACCGATGATAGCTACTTTTTTGCCAGTATCGTCACCTGCGGTATAGCCATAACCATTGGCTAGAGCCTGGTCACCAATGTACTGCTCAACAGAGTTGATACCCACATGGTCTTCGACCATGTTGCGGTTACAGCCATCCTCACAAGGAGCAGGGCAAACACGCCCCATGATTGATGGGAAAGGATTGGCATTGGTCGCACGCTCAAATGCGTACTGCTGCATAGTTTTGTCGCCGGTAGGCTTCTCCATGCCACGGACGATATCTAACCAACCGCGAACATCGTGACCTGAAGGACAGCTGCCCTGGCAGGGTGGAGTACGATGCACGTAAGTGGGGCACTTATATGAGTAGCTAGCCTGGAAGATTTTTTGATTAAAAGCTCCCTCTTTATAATCACCATCTTCATAACGGCGGAAGTTAAGTTCTTTGCTCATATCGTCACTAGAAGTTGCCATTCAATTTTCTCCTATGCAGAAAACATTCTTAAATCAGTTTAAATTAATTATCAAGCTATTGAAAACATTAAGATTCTTCAGAAGAATCTGTATCGTTCTCATCACTATCATCATCAGTACCATCCAGCTCTTTCTCTTGAATAGAGCCTGTCATTACCAGAGCATCACCAACAATCTGGTGGGTACTGGTAATCATATCCATTGGGAACTTGTAGATAGGCAGTATCTTGGCAAACTGTGCTTTACAGATTGCGCAAATAGCCGCTAAGTGGGTCACACCTTGCTCCTCGACTACATCATTAAGAGCCTCCATTCTTGGAAGCGCTCCCTTAACTCGAATCTCCATCAGGTCATCGGTCAGAAGACCACCACCGCCACCACAACAGTAGGTGACCTCTTTGATGGTTGCAGGATCCATCTCTACAAAATTATTTGCCGCAGCCTTGATAACGGCGCGAGGAATATCAAATTGACCGCCAGCCCAGCTACCCATACGACTACCACGAGCTACGTTACATGAGTCGTGGAAGGTGATCGTTCTCCAGTCATTTTCAGACTTGTTAAAGCGAAGCTTATTTTCCTGAATCAGATCATAAGTGAATTCACAAATATGCTGAGGAATAGGGTAGTTGTGATCAAGTTGCTTCTGAAGTTTTTGTGCAAACTCATCATCTTCAGCTGCACCGGAACCAATCCCTGCTGTGGTATTCCAGAAGCTATAGGCAACACGCCATGCATGGCCACATTCGCCCACAATAATTCGCTTAACACCTAAATCGATAGCCGCTTTACGAATACGCTCTGCAACCGTCTTGAGGTTAGAGTAGCTACCAATAAACATCGAGAAGTTTGCAGCCTCAGATGCGTAGGAGCTTAGGGTCCAGCTAACGCCAGCCTCGTGGAAGACCTTGGCATAACCCATTAGACCATCAATGTGTGGCTCAGCAAAGAAGTCGGCAGAAGGAGTAATTAGCAGAATATCTGCCCCCTCAACATCAAGAGGTATCTTAACGGGCAGGCCGGTATCCTCTTCGATCTCCTCAGCAAACTCAGCAAGAGTCGCCTTGAGCGCCTTACCTGGGAGCCCGAGGTTGTTGCCAACCTTCTGTAGTTTCCCAAGAATTTCGTTACAGTATTTTTGACCATGACCCACAGAGTCCATGATCTCGCGAGCAGCCATTGATACCTCAGCAGTATCAATACCGTAAGGGCAGAATACTGAACAACGACGACACTGTGAGCACTGATGGAAGTAGCTATGCCACTCATCAAGAACCTCACGAGTCAAATCACGTGCACCAACCAGTTTAGGGAAGTACTTACCAGCAAAGGTGAAGTGGCGACGATAGACGCTGCGTAGCAGGTCTTGTCGTGCAACAGGCATGTTCTTTGGGTCACTTGTACCCTGGAAGTAGTGGCATTTATCGGTACATGCACCACACTTAACACAGGCATCCATATAGACCTGGAATGAGCGATACTTGCCGAGAAGTTCACCCATCTTATCGATCGCTTTCTCTTCCCAGTTATCGACCAGCTCACCAGGGAATCCTATGGACTCGTTGTGATCTGGCTTTGCAAGAAATGGGCTAAGGTGAGCAGTTGCATCGGGCTCCAATTTGTTTGGAACGTCGGGCAGTTCTCTATACTCTGGGGGAGGGGCTTGGTACGCAGCCACGTAATTCTCCTATCAGTTAATTCGGTCGGTTGGACTTATTTGTCGAGTTCAGCTGCCCACGGGGCAACATGACGACGCTCACGTGGATTATCCACCTGGTTTCGGGTCGGACTAAAGAATACGCCTGGGGCATGTAGCAGCTTACTAATGGGGAATACAATTAGTAGTACGGCAACAAGAGCCAGATGAATCAGAAGAGGCCCATCAGTTGGTAGTTCACGGATATCGAACACCATCAGTCCTAACATAAATTGCTTTACTGTCACGATATCGGTGTGACTAACAAACTTCATCATTAAGCCGCTGGAACCTATCAGAATGAGTAGAAGCAGCATCAGATAATCCGAAGGACCTGAAATATAACGAATTCTCTCAATCACAATACGACGGCCTAGCAGACCCAGGAGGCCAAGAACCATCGCAAAACCGGCATAGATACCGAAAGGTTGAACGAGTTCTACCCACCACCATACGGGGTCGGTGAAGTAGCGGAAGTGACGCAACAGTACGAGCGCCAAACCGGCATGAAATAGGTAGCCTAGAACCCAGATCCACTTATTGGATTTGAACAGGCTTTCAAACAACGCCACCTCGCGGAATAGGCGATATGCAACGCCACTTTGTGTTGTGGGTGCTGGTGTTGTTGGAATTTTTAGCGGGGCAGGAGTGCGTGCATATTGACGGATCTTAACAAAGAGTCCACCGATAAAGAGCGCAGTCGCCACATAAAATAGGAGTGCGTAGAGCACTGACATCATAATCTCTCCGAAATCACGGAATTAAAAAGAGCGGAGGGCGCATATGCGTCCCTCCGGACTTAATTCTGCTTTAGATACAGCCGGTAGGCTTAGGCAGACCTGCAACTTTACAAGCTTGCTTAGCAGGACCATATGGGAACAACTCATACAGATATTTGCTGTTACCTTTGTCTTTACCGAGCTTCTTACCAATCGCTTTAGTCAGTACACGTACTGCAGGTGCGATTTGATACTCGTCATAGTACTCACGTAGGAAGTCGATAACTTCCCAGTGTGAATCAGTCATCTCAAGACTCTCGGTCTTAGCAAGCTCAGCGCCAGCTGCACGAGTCCAGTCGTTCAGATCAAGAAGATATCCTTCTTCATCAGTGTCTAGCTCTTTACCTTCTACCATTAAACCCATGGGTTTTCTCCTAATTGGATTAAATTACAAAAAATTACAGCCAGCTGTTAACTGCTTCTTTCTCAGCAGTTAGCTCAACAAAACCGTTGTAGTCTACAAGTTTGATACCATCGATCACTTTATCAGCGATACCACGAGCCTTAACATCTGGCTCGAGGGCATAAACAGTAATATTTGACATCGCACTTTGAAGCCTCTCAGCATAAGCACTACCCTTAATTGCACCGTAAACACCATCTTCATAAAGAAGAACAGCGCTTCCGTCTTGTGCACAAGAGAGGCAGCTCTCAAGAGAGTTCTTATCAAAAGGCGACTTGTTAACAATATGTAACATGGTCTATCTCCTAAAAGCTCAAAACGACATCTGCATCGGTCATGAGAGATTTCATCTCTTCACGATCAACCAGAATAATAGAATCTTTCTCGGCCCAATCTTCATCTTCATCTTCCCATTTAAGATCCAAAAGATCGTCAACGGTCAGACCGCGCTCTTCTAGTGACTGTTTACAGACGTACATATATTTAACGTCATAGTCACCTAAAGCACCGTATGTTGGTGAGAAATTTTTCATCCCTATGTCAGCTGTATCCTGGCCTTTGGTGATTTGAAAAACACCATCATCCATAAACAGCAAGCGAACGTCTTGCTCGAAGGCTGCGCCAATTAGCACAACTTCAAGAGATTCCAGGGCGTAGACTGTCCCATATGGAGCCTTACGGTTCACATACAGGAATTGTTTAATAACACTACTCATAATCTATAGTCTCCTCTAATCGCCAAATACAACAAGACGGTCAGCAATGATACCGCCTTCAATTAGCTGACCTAGACCAGAGATACGGAAACCAGGTGCAAGGTTATCTGCATCTTTACCGTTTCTAGCAGACTCATCGGCATCTGCGATACCGCGGCGCTGAGCCGCGGCAACACAAACAACCAGATCAAGATCATGCGCTGCTGCCAGCTCACTCCAACGAGTGATCACGTTGCGATCATCTTGTGGAGGAGTGGTCAGACGAGTCGCGTTGTTAACACCATCGTGATAGAAGAAGATACGAAATATCTCGTAACCCTTCTCAAGTGCCGCTTTGGTGAAGTTGTATGCGCTATCAGATGCCTGATGCGTATACGGACCTTCATTAATCTGAATTGTATATTTCATTGAATTATTTCCTTCGCGATCCACTTAGAAACGGATATGCGCAGAAGCATTCAAATTCACACGGCCACCACGCCAGTCATCGATGTGGTACTTAGTGAATGGAAGACCTGTCTTTTCGAAGAAACGAGGCCATCCAATACGCTCAGCCCATTCTCCAATACGCTCCCAATCTTTTGCATCTTCTTTGTAGGCGCCGAGGATCTGCTTAACAACAGCAGCAACTTCAGGCCAACGTGGAGGATTGTTAGGGATACCCGCAGCAACCAACTTGTGGAAGGTAGGCTTCGAACGTGCATTAGAGTTTTTACCACCAACCCAAATCGCAAACTTAGAGTGCTCAGGGTCGTTGATCTGCATTGGAGGACAAGGTGGGAAACATGCGCCACAACAGATACATTTCTTCTCATCAATTTCCAGGGTAGGTTTACCGTTAACCATTGCAGGACGAATCGCAGCAACAGGGCAACGAGCAACAACCGTAGGACGCTCACAAACATTAGACACGATATCGTGGTTAATCTTAGGTGGCTTGGTGTGCTGAATGTTGATCGCAATATCACCTTGACCGCCACAGTTAATCGAGCAGCAAGAGGTGGTCATACGAACGCGGTTTGGCATCTCTTCTCTAATATACTCTTCGTGAAGCTCATCCATCAGCGCTTTAACAGCACCAGAAGCATCAGTAGCAGGGATGTCGCAGTGCAGCCAACCCTGAGTATGAGAGATCATCGATACAGAGTTGCCAGTACCACCGATTGGGAAGCCTTTTGCAGTAAGTGCGTCGATCAGTGGTTGAACTTGTGCCTCTGTAGAGACCATAAATTCAATGTTAGAACGAATAGTGAAACGAACGAAGCCTTCGGCAAATTCGTCACCGATATCCATCAGTGTGCGGATAGTGTAAGTGTCCATTTGACGCTGAGTACCAGCGCGAACAGTCCAAACTTCATCGCCGCCATTAGCAACGTGATGAAGTACACCAGGACGAGGGCGATCATGCCAACTCCAGTCACCATAGTTCTTCTTCAGAACAGGGTGAAGGAATTTCTCCATCTCTGGAACACCGGTTTCATCAGGCATACGAGGTGCAGTCATTGATTTTCTCCAAATATATTTAATTCTGGATGGCACCATGGGTTACACGGGCCATTCACATAATAATGGTTAACTTAAGCTGACTTGTCGGCTTGATTCTCAACCCACTTAGCCGCTTCCTCGTCCCAATCATCGGCACGGAAGTAGGGATTCATACGTGGGTTATTGATCATATTAGGATCAATATCGACACCCACACCCTCAAGGAAGTTAACGAGACCGATACGCTCGATCATCTCACCGGTACGCTCATGCTCTAGCGCATTCTCAGCGAAGAAGTCGATCACCTCACCGGCAAACTCTTCAAACTCTTCATAGTCGTCATCTGTCTCGAGCTTTTTGAAGGGATGAATTACGGTACCCATCAGGTCACCGATTTTTAGAGTACGCTTACCACCGATAAGAACAGTGACACCTTTGTCATCACCAGGAGATAGCGCCTTGGTCAGGACGTTGATGCAGTGCATGCAACGGACGCAGTTCTGGTTGTCGACACCGAGAGTATCGTCATCATTCAATGTGAGGGCATTGGTAGGGCAACGTGTGATGACGTTATCGATCATCTTTTGACGACCCATTGAATCAACGTAGTTTTTGAACTCCGCCTGATTCACTTTCATATCGTCACGCCAGGTACCAATAATGGCCATGTCTGCACGTTGAACAGAGTTCATGCAGTCGTTAGGGCAACCAGAGGCCTTAAATTTAAACTTATAAGGCAGCGCAGGACGGTGCATATCATCAAGAAATGCATTAACCATCTGACGCATGATACGACCTTCGTCGGTGCAAGAGTGCTCACAACGTGCAGCACCCACACAGCTCATACCGGTACGTACAGCAGGACCTGCACCACCGAGGTCAAAGCCCATTGCATTACACTCATCAAAAGCAGGTTGAACATTATCAGTAGTGCAACCCTGAAGCATGATGTCACCAGACTGACCGTGGAATGCGATCAGACCTGAGCCATACTTATCCCAAATGTCACAGAACTTACGGATAGTGCCCGTATCGTAGTGCATTCCTGGAGGAGGCATAATACGCAGGGTGTGGAATTCAGCTGCTGCTGGGAAGAGAGGCTCTTCATTCTCATCTTTTAGTTCAGTAAAGCGAGGAATGATTCCACCACCATAACCAATAACACCGACGGTGCCGCCTTTCCAATAACCCTTCTTGGTGCGATATGAGGTCTCAAGTTGACCGAGAAGGTCGCGCATCATATCGTTATTTTCGTCGCTAGCCAGACGCTTCAGTCCAGTTACGAAGCTAGGCCATGGGCCGCTTTCCAACTGATCCAGCATCGGAGTGTCATGCATTTTTGCCATTAAATTTTCTCCTGAGTTAATTACTCAACGCAAGGGTACTATCATTACGACTTACCCCACGGATTGAAAAGACTTCACCTTGAGCCATTCTCAACATGGCAGGCATTCTAAGTTTTACTTATGGATTTATCAAACCTTTCTGATGGGAGGTAGTTTTATGCCAGTTAACTATCACTAAAGGGATATAAAACTATTGCCCGATGTATGAAACACCCTACAAATCAACAATGATTCAATAACTTACGAGCCATATCTATCATCATACTTTAGAAAAGAATATTTCCCACTGTTGGCTCAAAGGGGATAGGAACACTATTTACCCTTGTGTTTAAGTTAACAATACCTAATATAGTCCTTAATTAATTAAGGCAGATTAAATGTTAAATCTTAGCGAAGTATTGATCCAGAATCCTCAACTTGAGACTTTTGATGAGCTTTTACAAATAGTCAAAGAGCGTTCCAAAACAGAGATATTCTTCAGTATTGATGTGAAGCCGTCTTATTATGACACACCTGATAACTGGGAAGACCGCCTCGAAGCGATGTTTACCTGATTTATAACTCAAATTTAATCCATATATATTAAGGTATGAAAAACTATTTAAAACAGGAAAGCTTTCTCGGCGAGGCAGAAGACGCAGAAGATGCCGTGCATTCTAGTGAGCTTTTGGAGCAAAAATTGGCTCTTTTAGAAAAAGATATTGCTGAACTCGATGCCCAACAGGAAGATATTCGTCTCAAGAAGCAGACGGAGTGTGGCTATATCTTACTCGATCTCGATCGTAAGGATGAGGCTTGGGCTCTGGGGCATGAGGTGTTTAAAAAGGCCCTTGTAGCACAGAGCTGGCTTGAAACCGTTGAGGCGTGCGATATTATCTATCAGGCTGAAAAAGATGATGCTGTTAAAGCACTGGGACACGGTATCTGGCTTTCGGTTACCTTTCCGATTGAGCCTGAGCTTAGTATTGCAATGCTGCAAAACCTGATTGATGAATCACCGGATCGTTCTGATGGCTCTGCGGTTGCTGCGGCAACAGCCAGTTATATTATTGATCTGCGTATTGAAGACGATAAACGTCGTGCCGATCTTAAATTCTTTGTAACCCAGATGATGGGAGAGGTTGCACGCCGACATAGTCAGGTTGATGAGCAGGAAATTTTTGATTTTTGGGTACAAAAGCTGGAGCTTGATGATCCGCAAAAATTTATTCCACGCCTCGGGCAAGTTGTTGAAACCATTGTCGATAATGATTGGTGGTATGACCGCGATGCCCTCAGAAAGCTCATTCCTGAGGCGTAGATCAAAATGCTTTGGAAAGAGGATGAAGATCTCGAAGCGATATTTAACGTTCCTGATGATGTAGTTGATCTCGCATTCTCTATCAATTGCCGGGCGTTGCCCATCGATCACACCTATGCACTAGCTTCAGAAATTGAGCGCCACCTTCCATGGTTTGTCCTAGAAGAGTGCTGCGCACTTCATCTCATTCATGGTGCCGAGTCTGGAAATGGGTGGGAACGTCCTGACAATGGCGAAGATATGCTCTACCTGTCACGCAGAACCAAACTTGTTCTTAGAGTTCCTAAAGATCGGGTAGAAGCGGCACGGGAGTTAACGGGTAAAGAGCTGGTAATCGATAGTTGTACTATCAACGTAGGTAAGGCAGAGACTAAAAAATTAGCCGATAGCTCTGCACTCTATAGTCGCTATGTTGATACCTCTCATAGTGAAAGTGAGGACGAATTTATCGATAGGGCAGTTGCAGAACTCCATGCGATGGGATTAGAATTTAAGAAAATCCTAGCGGGTAAGGCGCATGCCCATAAAGATGATCATCAGGAGACATTAACCCGCAGCTTGTTTATCGCGGATCTGGGGCGAATGGACTCAGTGCGTTTGCAAGAGCGGGGAATTGGCTCCAATCAAAGCTTAGGGTTTGGTGTGTTTATCCCACATAAAACGCTTAAATAACAAATTGTTACAGAATTAATCTAGAAACTACATAAGGAGACAAAAATGTCTATTGAAGTAAATGGTCAAACAATCGAAACCAATGCTGCGGGTTACCTCGCTAATCACGAAGATTGGAATGAAGATGTGGCCAAGTTCCTCGCTGAAGAGGAGGGTGTTACTCTTGATGAGAAGGCTTGGGACATTATCAATCACCTCCGTGATGAATTTATCAACAATGCTGGCAACCAGCCCAATGAACGCAACATGGTCAAGCACTTTAAAAAAGTTTGGACTGATCTTGATAAAGTAGACAGCAAGGCGCTCTATAACTGCTTTCCTCGTGGACCTGCCAAGCAGGCTGGTCGTATCGCAGGTCTTCCAGAGACCAAGCGTAAAGGTGGTTACTAGCCGATTAGTTTGAACTAATTGACGGTCTCAATTCCCGCCCCAGTGGCGGGAATTTTGTTTAAAAACATCGAAAAAGGCGCATAAACGATGCGAATTAAGAGCAAGTGGCACAAAAAAGGGGCGAAAACGACTGAAGAGATCGCCCAGACCGCCGCCTACATCATTTGGAAAATTGCCAAATCAACTGTCGATAAGATGTATGTCGACGGTTTCAATTTTAAGAGTAATCAGCGGCTTCTCGGAGTGATTGGTGAGTTTGTCTCGCTGATGCTTCAAGCTGCGGGCCAGATCACCTACGAAAGCATGACTCCCGATGAGTTTGCAGAGTTTATCAACATCACGGCCAAACAGTTGGCACATACCATGGCCGATAATCTGAGCATAGAAAATCCACCTGAACAGTTTGCCGATGATGCCAAAAATTTTATCAACCACCTTAATCAACGGCTTTCCGACTATTCCGAATTTAGCTTTGGAGATAACGGTGAACCTAGTTACCCAGCACTTCGGTTTTTTGGTAACGCCGTTGAGCAACAGATGGAAGGAAGTGACAGCAAATGGGTGAGTGAACAGGTGATGGAGGTTGAGGCTCCCATTGTTATAAAAGAGCTAAAGAAGGGGCTTTCGAATATACTGGCTCATCAAGATGAATAGGGTGATGAGTCTAAATAAATGAGCCAGGAAATGAGTCATCGGGGTAAATTTATTACCCTGGAAGGGAGTGAAGGTTGTGGTAAGACAACTAATATGGCATACATCGAAAAACTTCTAGATGATGCCAAGGTTGAACTGGTCGTCACCCGTGAACCTGGAGGCACCCCGCTAGGAGAGACCATTCGTGAGATTCTGCTCGACCGCAAACAGACCTCAATGTCGGAAGATACCGAACTGATGCTGATGTTTGCCGCACGCGCCCAACATATGCATGAAAAGATCAAACCGACCCTCGAT
>JAOTST010000176.1 GCA_029864785.1 Chromatiales bacterium
AGGGCGTAATGAGGGACTTATAGAGTAGTGCAAACCGATAACGGCCTACCGACTGGCTCTTCGAGGGAGCCGTTATAGCGATGTTTGTCCTGCAGAATTAGAGCAGGAATTTTCGCAAGGATATCGTTATGGACAGCAGCTCTATAGCAAGAGTAATGAGATAAATACCTTAAAGCGCCAATTGCGAAAAGAGCAAGATGAGTATGCAAATATTGTTGAAATGATTAAGCATAAAGAGAAACGCTTAGTACAGGATCATGTGCCTAAAGCAAAACGGATTCGTCTTTTAGAGCAGATAAAAGAGCTGAATAATATTGATCTACCCTATTCAGATAATCGCATAGAGGGTCTTCAACGGGAGATTGAAAATCTGCGTTACGACTTTGATAAATTAAAAGAGAATAATCCCTACACCTCAGCGCGTTATTAATGACTGTTCCGCTTATTGCATTAATTGATCTTGATGCATTTTTTGCGCAAATTGAACAGTACGAAACCCCTGAATACCGTGGACAACCGGTCATTATTGGAGGCAAGCCGGGTGGTCGTGGAGTCGTTTCCACCGCATCCTACGAGGCACGAATCTTTGGGGTTCATTCGGCTATGCCCATTAATATGGCTCATCGACTCTGGCCAGATGGGATCTATCTGCGCAGTGATATGGCCAAATATACGGAGTACTCAAAGCGCATTTGTGAGGTGCTCTACAATATCACTCCCGTTGTGGATCAGGCGTCAGTCGATGAGTTCTACCTTGATCTGTCAGGAATGGAGCGACTTGCCGGAACGCCTCGTGAATTGGGGTTGCGCTGTAAGGAGTTAATAAAGGAGCAGATTGGGTTGACCTGCTCTATTGGAATCGGCCCTAATCGTCTAATTGCAAAACTGGCCTCTGAATATCGTAAACCTGATGGACTCACCATTGTGAATAGCGGCCAAGTGCAGCAGTTTCTTGATCCCCTTCCGCTTAAAGCATTGCGTGGTGTGGGCAAAAAAACTCTGGCGCGAATTGCCAAGCTTAATGTGACAACCGTTGGTCAACTGCGACAGCGTTATACTCTTATAGAGTTGCAACAAGCAGTTGGCGAACAAACTGGGGGTAGTCTGTACCATCAGGCTAGGGGTAACTATCAAGCACGAAGGGTTTCGCATAAATCTCGAAAGTCGATCTCGAAAGAGACAACCTTCAGTGCGGATGTTAGTGATCAGCAGCAGCTTAAAAAGACGATGCAGAGGCTCGCCTTTAATGTGGCGCGTTCGTTGCGGAAAAAAGAGTTCCGAGGTGACGTGATAACGATTAGAGTTCGTCTGGCGGACTTCACCACTTCGACTCGTCAGCGTAAATTATCAGAGCCAATTGACAGCGATGTTGATATTGCACGTATTGGGTGGGAGCTGTTCGAACTGAATGGGTATAAAGATAAATCACTGCGTCTTATCGGAATTGGTGTTGTCATCGCTGACGAGAAAAATACCAATGATGAATCTGAAAAAACTCAGATGGATCTTTTTTCAGTACCTGGCATGGAGAGCAAAGGGGCAGAGAATGAAGGCGATGAGGTGGTGACCGCGATAGATGAAATACTTAATAAATTTGGGGAAGATTCCATCCGTCGTGGTGGTTAATGATGGTTTGAATTTATAGACTATTGGCGTAGACCTATTGGACAGTCCAAGCCCCTTCGACAAGCAATTTGTTCCCTTCAAATATTTTACCTAAAAATTGGTCACCAATCTGAATAGCACCAACGCCACTCGGGGTTCCTGTCATCATTAAATCGCCATCTTCAAAGGAAAAATTTTTTTTAACCTCATCCAAGATCTCTGCGGGCTTGTTGAGCATCAGTTCATAGCCCGCTTGTTGAGATAGGTTTCCATTAATATAGAGCTCCATTCGTAGTGCTTGAATATTGCCATTGAATGGAACAAACGAACTAAACACCGCAGATTTATCAAAAGATTTAGCGCGTTCCCACGGCAGCCCTTTGGCTTTCAGTTTTGATTGAACATCCCTCTTGGTAAGATCCAGTCCAAACCCTATGCCGTACAAATCACCTGACTGAATTAGAAAGGAGATTTCTCCCTCATAATGAATGGCGTCATTTTTATTAAAGCAGAGGTTATCTGATATGGATGAATTTGGTTTTATAAAGATGACCGGTTCACTGGGGATATCATTATTAAGCTCCTCGATGTGTTCAACATAGTTTCTACCGACACAGACAATTTTTGAAGGAGAGATTTTTCTATTATCTAATTTGATAGTGTTCATTTTGATTAAATTTTAGGATGGGAATAAAAATGGATTATACATTTCGATTAAATAGATAGGCGCCCTATTATTATGTCTCAGGAGGAACGAAATAGTTATCCCAACGATAATCGAGCTTTTTAATAGCTGATTCGATTGAAATAGCTGTTAGCTTTCCATTGGCACTCTCAATCAACTCTAGTGCTATTAATTTTTCTAAGGCATCGTCAATTTCAAAATCAATTTCACACTCCCATTTAGAAGAGAACCAGTGTTCAATTTTTTGATCGAGAGATTTTTTTGATAGAGGATGATCACTAATAAGTAAAAAGTAGTATGCAAGGATGGCCTCTTTGTTCTCCTCCTCTTCAGCATCGTTTGCCAAGCGGTGGAATACGCCGGCATTATTATCCAAATTTTTGAAATAGAGATTCTGCGTCAACTCCTGCATGAATCTTAATTTTCTATTTTTAAAATTATTAAACTGTTTCCATAGATAACCACCGAGGGCGCCGAGTCCTGCAAGCAGAGCCATGAGAGCTGTTTTATTTAATTCAACGGGTTGGCTGCTTAGACCTAACCAGAATCCAAATAGTGAACCCAGCAATATGAGTGAGGCGCTTAGCTTGGTTGTCAGAATAATTCCGCCGCTAACCAGGGCAGGTATGCCAATTAGCAGTTTGTCGATAGTACGCATGCGAACGCAGGTGTTTGGAAATAGCATTTCAAGATCGGCTTTAGGAACGTTTTGAAATAATTTAAGCAGAGTGGATCCTGGTTTGCTGGATAGTCTCCCAGTTGATTGTTCATAGGTCTCTTTAAATCGTATATAGACCACAACTCGCTCATAGTTTGTAAATTCGATTGTTTTTGAAAATAGTCCCATGAATCCAGAAATAGTCTCTTGTTTGATCGATTCTCCCCGACAAAACAGTAGTACTTCTGAAAAATCTTCAAAGTCGACATGAAGTCGAATTTTAAATAGAGAGGCTTCGTTCAATGCCTGATTAAGATCGGCCTCTGTAACACGCTCATAGTTTGCCTTTTCCAGCAATCCTCCGAGTAATTCAACAAAGCTTCGATTATCTAAAGGCGCATTATTATATGGGCGGGTATCAGAATCGGGATCAACGGGAGCATAACTATCTTTTAAAGCCTCAATAACCTGATGAAATTCAAAATGAAAAATACTGCCCAGCATGTAATAGAGATCGCGGAACTCTTTCTCTTGGCTCGATAATTTATTATCCTGCAAGCACATCTCAACAATGTCATGTTTACGATATGGGATGAATCGAAAATTTTTATTGCTTTCTTGTTTAATCATTAATGTTAGGCCATTTATCTTAAAATAGTCGTCAGTTACATCAGCAGGTCTTGTTCGATTCGATGATAGGTGGTTGCGGAATCAACAAGTGAATTGGCTGTTAGGGAAGGCACTCCATACACTTGTGTGGTAACGCCATAATCGGAGCTAATTTTTTTCAATAACAGATCGAAGTCACCATCGCCTGATAATAGTATTACGGTATCTACCTCTTTGGCTGCTTCCATCACATCAATGGTAATCCCCACATCCCAATCGCCTTTAGCAGAGCCGTCACTTCGCTGGATGTAGGGTTTAAGTTTGATCGTAAAACCGATGTGTTTGAGAGCATCTTGGAATTTAATCTGCTGGTTGTCATTGCGTTGGATGGCATAGGCCGTTGCAGAGACAATGTCACCTTCATAGCGAACTCTATCCCAAAATTTACGATAGTTAAATTGGCGGCTGTAGGCTTGTCGAGTGGTGTAGTAGATGTTTTGCACGTCGACAAAAATAGCAATTTTTTTCAAAGTTTAATGGGCTCTGTTTTTCAGTAACTTTCTGATTTCTGGCAAGTGACGGCGACTAATTATTGGACCAGCCTGACCACTTTTAAGTTGAATATGTTGCTCATCATCTTCC
>JAOTST010000177.1 GCA_029864785.1 Chromatiales bacterium
GATGGAGATCAGATCCATCTGGGTGCCGAGATTGTCGAGATGATCCATACCCCTGGACACACCAATACCGACATCACCTACAAGGTTGATAATCTCTTGTTTACCGGTGATACCCTATTGATTCGTGGCTGTGGTCGTACCGATTTCCAATCCGGCAACGCAGATACACTCTATAGCTCTATCACCGAGAAGCTATTTACCCTTGGTGACGAAACAGTTGTCTACCCCGGTCACGACTATATCGGGCGTACGGTCTCATCAATTGGAGAAGAGAAGCGCCTCAACCCACGCTTGGCCAGCACAACTCGTGAGGAGTTTATCGCCATTATGGATGGTCTGATACTTGACCCACCCAAACGAATCAAAGAGTCGGTGCCGGGTAATCTGGCCTGTGGTTTAAAGGTTACTGCCTAATCGATAGCAACAATACCGTACAAAAAAAGGGCCTCAATATCGAGGCCCTTTTTTTATTGATATTGATCAAGTGCTCTGACTCTTCAAGAACACAATGTACTGAACTCCTAGGAGTTCAGTACATTGTGAATTTTATGCAACACCAATTTTAAATCTGGGCAGGGATTATTGGGGTCTGACTGACCACCTCACCATTCTGAGCCTGATGACGCATCAGATGATCCATCAATGTAATCGCCATCATCGCCTCGGCGATGGGTGTGGCTCGAATCCCCACACAGGGATCATGTCGACCTTCGGTCACAACGTCGATAGGAGCGCCATGAATATCGATACTCTCTCCCGGAATACGCAGGCTTGAGGTCGGTTTCATCGCAATTGAAGCGACAATCGTCTGACCTGACGAAATCCCTCCAAGGATACCGCCAGCATGGTTGCTCTCAAATCCTTCAGGACGCATTAGATCCCGATGCTCGGTTCCCTTCTGGACTACCGACTCAAAACCAGCGCCAATCTCCACACCCTTTACGGCATTAATGCTCATCAACGAGTGCGCCAGTTCCGCATCAAGACGATCAAAGATCGGCTCTCCCAATCCAGGAGGAACCCCTTCTGCAATCACAGTAACCTTGGCGCCGATGGAGTTCCCCTCTTTTCTGAGATCATCCATATAACTCTCAAGGAGATCCACCTTTGAAGCATCCGGGAAAAAGAAGGCGTTATTGGGTACAGCATCCCAATCAAATTGCGCCATATCGGCCTCTATCGGACCGAGCTGACTGAGATAACCGCGAATGGTAATCCCCTTACCTGCTAGATATTTTTTGGCAATCCCACCCGCAGCAACTCGCATTGCTGTTTCACGGGCAGAAGAGCGTCCTCCACCACGATAGTCACGTACCCCATACTTCTGTTGATAGGTGTAATCGGCATGTCCCGGACGGAAGGTATCTTTGATATTGGAATAGTCTTTAGAACGCTGGTCGGTATTTTCGATCAGCAGTCCAATGGGGGTCCCTATGGTTTTACCTTCAAACACACCGGATAAGATCTTGACCTCATCGGCCTCACGCCTTTGGGTCGTGTGGCGAGAGGTTCCCGGCTTACGACGGTCAAGATCCCCTTGCAGATCAGCTTCAGAGATCTCCAATCCCGGAGGACAACCATCAACGATGCAACCGATGGCCGGCCCGTGACTTTCGCCAAACGAGGTGACCGTAAAGAGCTTTCCAATACTGTTTCCTGACATTAGATCACCTTGGAGAATCTTTGATTAGATGTTTTACGAAGGTAAGCATCGAAGACCATGCAGATGTTACGAATCAACAGTTTTCCCTTGGGCTCCACCACGATTCCATCATCACTGAGTACCAATAGGCCATCCGCTTCCATCGATTTTAGTTCATCAAGTTCATCGGCAAAATAGTCATTAAAGGTGATGTTATATGTTGCCTCTATTTCGCTCTTAGTGAGATCAAAGTGACAGATTAACTGCGTAATCACCGCCCGCCTTAAAACATCATCCGCATTGAGCGATACGCCACGAAAGACAGGGATTTCACCCTGATCAATAGATGCAAAATAGTCATCCATCGTCTTCTGATTTTGAGAATAGCTGTCCGCTACCTGTCCGATTGAAGTAACGCCAATACCGATTAGATCGCAATCCGCATGGGTCGAATAACCCTGGAAGTTACGATAGAGTCCACCTTCACGTTGAGCGATCGCCAGCTCATCATCGGGCTTGGCAAAATGATCCATACCAATGTAGAGATAACCTGCCGCTGTCAATTTCTCAATGGTCATCTGCAATATTTCCAACTTCTCCTGCGGCACGGGAAGATCGGCTTCATCGATACGACGCTGAGGTTTGAAGAGTTCTGGCAGATGCGCATAGTTAAAGACTGAGAGGCGCTCAGGATTGATATCAATCACTCGATCAAGGGTACGCCCAAAGGTCTCAACACTCTGGAATGGCAGCCCATAGATAAGATCAAGACTGACCGACTTGAAGCCCTCCTTTTTAGCCGCTTCCAGAACGGCTAATGTCTGGCTCTCTGGCTGAATACGATTGACCGCAATCTGCACTTTCTCATCGACATCCTGTACCCCGAGACTCATGCGGTTAAAACCGAGTTCACGCAACAGCGTAATCGTATCCGACTGCACCTCACGTGGATCGATCTCAATCGAGTACTCACCACGGTCATCATCAAGCAGAGTGAAAGCCGAACGCGTCTTGTCCATTAGCTCACGCATCTCATCATGTGAGATAAAGGTCGGTGTTCCCCCGCCCCAGTGAAGCTGCTCAACTACACGGTTATCATCGAAAAGTGCCGACTGCATATCCAGCTCTTTATAGACTCGCTCCAAATAGGGCGCTGCCTTGCTGCGATCTTTAGTAACCACCTTGTTGCAACCACAATAGAAACAGACGGTGTCACAAAAGGGAATATGGAAATAGAGCGAGAGAGGACCTCCACGCGTGTTACTGGTTTTTACCCAGTCACGGTAGGTATCAAAAGTAAAATCTTCATGGAACTGCACCGCCGTTGGATAGGAGGTGTAGCGAGGACCACTCTTGCTATATTTTTTGAGGAGCTCTTCGTCAAATATGATGTTTTGATTATTCATAGTTTTTTACTCATCCTCAATATTGAGACCTTTTTTATGCGTCTCGTTAATCACAGCAAGGTGTTGAGTAAAAGGTAGTGAAGTGCTGAGTTTATTGGCCACATTCATAAAGGGGAGATCCTCTTTGCTAAAGATGTAGCTTCCATCGCTCATACCATTACGAATCTTAAGTAACTCTGCGGCAATCGGTTCTAGCACCTGCAACTGCTCACCGGGTTCGTCCATATCAAACTCAAGACAGGCGATAAACTCTTCGACATCGATCAGTGTGTCATCAACAAGCTTTACATACTGCTCAACGGTTTTGGGGTGGTTTTTGTATTTCATATATTAATTTCGCTATACGACCCGCGCAGGGGTCATTGACAGTTTATTTATCGTTCATCTCTTCGAGCTGAGCTTTGGTCAGAAGGAATATACCGGAGCCGCCGCGTTCAAATTCGAGCCAGGTCAACGGTAAATCGGGAAATCTCTCTTCAAGCTGGGGTTGGCTCGCCCCCACTTCGGCAATGAGTATACCGCCATCATTGAGATGCTCATACGCCTCGGCAAGAATAATCTTTATCGCATCCAACCCATCATCACCCGACTCAAGAGCCATGGTTGGCTCATGGCGGAACTCATCGGGCAAGGCATCCATCTCAGACTGATCGACATAGGGCGGATTGGTCACAATAACATCATATTTTTTACCCGCCAGTGCACCAAAGAGATCAGACTGAATCAGATGAACCTGGCTGGCAACGCCTAACTCGTCAATATTCTTTTGCGCAACGGCTAAGGCCTCATCAGAGAGATCTGCGCCATCAACCTGAGCATGAGGGAGAGCCAGCGCCGAAGCGATACCAATGCAACCGCCTCCGGTACAGAGGTCAAGCACACTTTCGATCGCATCAGGTTCTATCCACGGTGCAAACCCCTGCTCAATCAACTCGGCAATGGGAGAGCGTGGTATCAATACCCGTTCATCTACATAGAATGGAATGCCGGCGAACCACGCCTCATGAGTGATATAGGGAGCCGGCATATGTTTCTCAACCCGTAGCCTAAAGACCCTAAGAAGCTCATCACGCTCAATCGATGTGAGTCTGCTATCGAAATAGAATGACGGGGTATCCGCGGGCAGATGAAG
>JAOTST010000178.1 GCA_029864785.1 Chromatiales bacterium
GTACTTGTGCAGACTACATACTGTGTTTACAACAAACTGAATCTGTTGGCGTTAATTCTGGTTTTTTTATCCATGTTCTCAATCAAGGTAATGACTGAATATAAAAAGAGCATCACACAAACTCTCGCCTCTCTGGTACTACTGTTGGTTATCACACTGCCATCCACAGCAGCTGAGCCAGAGACGCACTTGCATATCGGTATCACACCCGTATTTTTGACAGAACACACCTCGCTCCTGCGAGATTGGCAAAACTATATGGAGTTACGTCTAGGACACCTGGTTCAATTTGTACAGCGAGGTTCATATCGAGAGATAACCGATATGCTACTAAATAATGAGATCGAGTTTGCCTGGCTATGTGGTTACCCTATATCAAAAACAGAGCGCAACTACAGCTTGTCGCTGTGCCTAAATATCAGGGTGAACCCTATTACCGCTCCTATCTAATCGTATCCAGCAATGACTCTAAAACAAAAAATATCGATGATCTCAAAGGCCGTGTTTTCGCCTACTCAGATCCAGACTCAAATTCCGGCTTCCTGGTACCGCGCTCAGATCTAACCGTCAAAGGCTATAATCCTGACTCATTTTTTCTTCGATCATTTTTTACAGGAAGTCATCGAGGTGTTGTTGAGGCCGTTGCCTCAGAACTTGCTAATGGCGGCTCAGTTGATGGCTATGTGTGGGATACGTTGGCTCTTTTCGAGCCAGAACTAACGAATGCAACCCGCATAGTAGAGAAGTCAGACAAATTTGGTTTTCCTCCGATTGTCTCAAATTTAAATAATAGCTCCAAGGATGTTATGAACATGAGGAAAATTCTCATACAGATGGAGTTGGATCCCGATGGTAGGGAGTTATTAAAAAGACTCAATATTGATGGATTTACTATAGCCAAACCAGATTTATATGATGATATTGCAAATATGGCTAAAATCATTGAGATGAAACAATAGATGTTTCGCGATCTTAGTTTTCGTTACAAAATTCCACTTCGTGGAACAGCTCTTATTTTCATTACCGCCTTCATAGTCACATCTGCATTTATCATTGATGCATACAAAAATCTTAAACAAGATCTGCTCACGAATGCAGAAGAAATAAGCAGTGTTATGGCTCACACACTGGTGCCCGCACTACGAAATGATGATGTGTGGCAGGCCTATGAAATCATCAGATCACCTTTTAAAGTACATGAAGACAAACATTTAAAAGAATATAAAGGTAGTCATCCACTTCAATCACAAGCGATTATCATCGTAACCAATAGCAATAAAATATACTCCTCCTCGCATCCGAAACGATTTCCCATTCTAGCTGATATTCAAGCAATCGGGCTTGAATACAATGAACTATCACATAAATTATCACTTTACGATGACATATCAACCATGATGGTTGACGCATCAAGCAACCAAATATTCCATGTTGTCACACCCATCATATCTGACGGAGTAAAACTTGGAACGCTCGTCATGGAGTATTCACGTGACAGCTTTAACTCAAGATTTTTTCGCTTTGCGGCTAGGGCATTGTTCATAACAATTCTTATCGTTGGAGCCCTACTTCCATTGAGCTGGTATTGGGGGGCTCGCCTTGCTGACCCTCTTATTAAGCTTGCATCTTGCATGGGGATGATTACACGAAAAATTCCCGATAACCTCACGTGTAATCTCTACGAGTCTAAAGACGAGATCGGTGTGGTGGGCACCCGCTTTAAACAGATGCTTGTCGAGCTAAAAGAGAAGCAGTTACTAGAACACCAAGTCATTGTTACTGAACGGCTAACGGCAATTGGCCGAATCACGGCCGGTGTTGCCCATGAAATCAATAACCCTCTGGGTGGTATGACCAACGCAATTAACACCTTCAAACGTTATGGCGAAATGGATGAGATGACGAAAAAAACCATTTCTTTAATTGAAAGGGGATTACTTCAAATTGAAGATACCGTATCAGCACTGTTAATTGATACAAAACCATCTGACCGATTTTTTAGTGCTAACGATGTGGATGATTTACATACTCTGATTGCACCCGAAATTTTAAAAAAATCAGCCACTATCCAATGGACCGGAAAAATTGATGAAATCCCAATCCCTGCTACATTAGTTCGTCAGGTACTCATGAATCTTCTGCTTAATGCAGCTAAGTCTGTTCCAAATGGTGGTAAGGTTATTGTGGATGTTTCATCAAATATGTCTAATCTAAATATTGTTGTCTCTAATCAAGGAGAGGCTATTGAATCTGAACAACTTGAGCACCTGTTTGAACCTTTCGTACAGTTTAAAAAAGGTGGCAGCGGACTTGGGCTATGGGTCTGTTATCAAATAATAGAACAACTTGAAGGTTTAATTGGCGTATCAAGCGATGATGACATGACAACATTTACCGTAATTATCCCTCTGCCATCATGAGTAAAATTTCAAAAAAACTTATCTGCCTAATTGAGGACGATGCCATAATGGGGGAGTCACTGGTTTATCGCTTCGAGTTAGAGGGGATTACCTGTGACTGGCATCAGACAGCCGAGGCTGCCCTGAAGAAAATCGGCCATCAGGACTACAGCATCCTTATCAGTGATATACGACTCCCCGACATGAATGGAGCAGATATGTATGAACAATTACTGCAAAGCAACCACCCCATTCCACCCACCATATTTATCACAGGGTATGGCAACGTTAATGATGCTGTAGCACTTATTAAAAAAGGTGCCTCTGACTACATTACAAAGCCTTTTGACCTCGATACCCTTGTGGAAAAAATAAACACCCTGTGTGGTGAGCCAGATCAGACTGTAGATACCAACATGCCGGTACTTGGCGTCTCTTCAGTCATGCATGAAATTGAACGTTCACTTTGCAGGGTATCAGGTCATGATGCCACCGTATTGATTACCGGCGAATCTGGCGTAGGCAAAGAACACGCTGCAAACTACCTTCATCGTTATTCAACTGAGAATACAAAAAAATCATTTATCGCTATCAACTGTGGCGCCATTACCGAATCCCTCATGGAATCCGAACTATTCGGACATGAAAAAGGGGCTTTCACAGGTGCTATTCAACAAAAGAAAGGCGTTTTTGAAAGGGCCGATGGCGGTACCCTGTTCCTTGATGAGATCGGTGAAATGCCACTCACCATGCAGGTAAAATTACTTCGTGTTATTCAAGAGCGACAGATAACCCGCATCGGTGGTGAGACGGTTACCCCTATCAATGTTCGACTCATCTGTGCCACCAACCGTGATCTCAAAAAAATGGTGAGTGAGGGTACATTTCGAGAGGATCTCTTCTACCGAATCAATGTCATCCATATTGTTATACCTCCTCTTAGAGAGCGCCCTGAAGATATTCTCTGGTTCACACGACTGTTTCTTAAAGAGCTGCATACCAATAGCAATCACCGTAAATACCTACTTCCCTCTGCCGAAGATGCCCTACTCGCACATAAATGGCCCGGCAATCTTCGAGAACTGCATCATCGTATTGAACGTGCATGCATTCTTTCCATATCTGATGCACTCTCTGATGACGATTTTGATACGCTGGCATCGTCAGACAGCGAAAAGAGCAAAAGTCATCCGACTGAACTAAAAGAGCGTCTTGGAAATTTTGAGCACCAACTTATTTCAGAAGCCCTGGAGAGAAACAGTCATCAAATCAATGAAACTGCCGAGGAACTCGGTATTAGTCGAAAAAATTTATGGGAAAAGATGAAAAAACTGGATATCCATCGTCAGCATTAGTGATATTTGGACTTCCGCTCCCACTTGAGGAGGCAGCAAATATTAAGCTTAAAATTGGAAAACCCAATACTTTCAAGGCTCCGAAGAATCAATAGCAAAGGGGGGTTATTCGGGGCAACATAAGTGGTCACTATCCTTGTGAACTACTCTGAATATGGGGTGGACGATGGGACTCGAACCCACGACAACTGGAATCACAATCCAGGGCTCTACCAACTGAACTACGCCCACCATTGTTGTGCTGCGACAGCAGCGGCGCGTATTGTGGCGTAATTTAGCTGAAAATGGAAGTATATTTTGGTGGCTAGTGGCGCTCTAGCTCAACTTTGTTCAGCAACCACGCCCCAATCGCAAAGAGTGGGATTAACGAGAGGATGGATAGCCTCGAATCGTGGGTTATCAGACTGGTCCAGCCAA
>JAOTST010000180.1 GCA_029864785.1 Chromatiales bacterium
TATACTTTTACTTAGTTTTCTAACTTCTCAACGCTCCGTATGGAAATAGAGGCAAAAACCTCTTAAGGATAGATAATTCATGGCTCTACCCTCAATTTTAGAGATGATCGCCACGCTCATCGCCATCCCCTCCGTGAGCAGCGTTAATCCTCTCTATGATAGCGGTAATCGCAAGGTGATCGACCAGCTCGCCGAGTGGCTGGCTGAACTTGGTTTCGATATTGAGATTATCGAACTTTCGGATCATCCTCAAAAGGCGAACCTTATCGCTACCCTAGGATCGGGGACTGGAGGACTGGTGCTCTCGGGTCATACCGATACTGTCCCCTTTAATGAGGAGCTCTGGAACAGCAATCCCTTTAAGGTCGTTGAACGTGAACAGCGACTCTATGGCCTCGGCACGGCCGACATGAAGAGCTTCTTTGCACTGGTGATCGAGGCCATCAGAGATCTTAAAGCAGCCGATCTCAACGAACCGCTAATTATTCTGGCTACCGCCGATGAGGAGAGCTCTATGGCCGGTGCACGTGAACTGGCTCGACTCGGCAGACCAAAAGCAAGACACGCTGTGATTGGAGAGCCCACCTCGCTACGCCCAATTAATGCCCACAAGGGGATGATGATGGAGGCGATTCATCTGCTGGGGCGATCGGGCCACTCTAGCGACCCAAGCTACGGCATTAGCGCATTAGAGGGGATGCACAATGTCATGACCACCATCAAAACATGGCGTGATGAGTTGCAACGCGAATATCGTGACGAACGCTTTGCCCTGCCTGTACCCACCCTCAACCTCGGGCATATCCATGGTGGCGATAATCCAAACCGCATTTGTGGCCACTGCGAGCTCCATATTGACCTGCGACCACTTCCGGGCATGGATATTAATGAGCTACAGAATAGTCTTAAAAAACAGATTGAAGAGAGCATTAAAGATTCTGGTTTAACCCTCAATATTGAGCACCTTTTTGGTGGTATCCCGGCAATGGAGACCCCATCCAGTACGGCCATTGTCCAAGCGGCTGAGAAGCTTACCGGCTACAGTGCAGAGTCAGTCGCCTTTGGTACCGAAGGACCCTTTCTGCAACAACTCGGGATGGATACCATCATCCTAGGCCCCGGTGACATCGCTCAGGCTCACCAACCCGATGAATATTTAGGACTCAATCAATTTAATCCGGGAGTTACGCTAATAAGAGAGTTGGTGAAACAATTTTGTATAAATAGCGACTAAATATCCCAATCACTGTAGCGTATCTTAACAAGTGATATGACCTTGCTATGAGCACGACCTATTCCCACCTCATTGAAACTAAAATTGTTTGATCGTTCACTCGAGTCCACTGATAATTTTATTCCCATTTTATTGACCCGAAGCATATTACTCTGCACGCTAATAATGCTTTTTGGCATACTAAGTTGCTCAGATAACACCTTCAGATAAACTTCCGGATTATTGATGTTCTGTTCAGGATGAAGCGCCGCATCGATCTCCTCCTGATGTGAATGACCATGACGAAGTTTAACCATATTACTCCGCAGAGCTACAATCGTGCTATCAAATAGTATTGTCTCAAGCGCCAACCGTGCGTCCTGCTCACTTATTGAGGGAGCAACAAGCTGATGCCCATAGAAATTAACGGCTGTCTGCGCAATATCCTTCTGTAAAATATCCTCTTTTATTTCATTTCCAAACACCTGTTGATCTTCTCTCACAACAAACAGTAACGCATAAAAATATGGGGAGTAACGTCCAAATTCAGAACTGTTTCTATGTTCTTTGGAAAATTTAATGACTTCGTCACTTCCCTTCACCAGCTGTTCAACTTCGCCCATGCTGGCAAAAATTGCATTCATTAAAGAACCACTGTTGGCGTAGCCATTTTTATCCATCACAACTGCCGGCGGTATTTGCGCAACAATTGACTGCACGCAATGAATCAATTCAGCCGAACTACGACGAAGCTCCTTTTTATAATTATGAACGCCTCGAATACGTGTATCGACCTGATCGACAATATGTTCCACGGCATCAGAAAGTTGGCGCTGATTTTTTAGCTCATCATCAGATACTTTATGGTGCTTGTGCACAAGCTTCTGCAAATGCGCCCACTGTTCATGAAAAAAATCACGAAGTGCGGACGCTTCTGTAACCCTTTTTTCCACAATAATGTACCGTCCCTGACAGGCTCATAATAAATTAGACTATATGAGTATAGGTAACTTTTTATAATATCCATAGCGACTATACTCATATACTTAAAGAGACCTATGGATAGGGATAATCCAGATGGGTTAAATTTAATTATCGCAAAATATTAATGCACATTATGAATTACGGATTTTCTGACATTTTGACACTACTTGGTTCTCTCGGCCTGTTTCTTTACGGAATGAAGGTAATGAGTGATGCGCTGATGAAACTGGCCGGTGACAATATGCGAAATATCCTCGCATCAACCACCTCTAACCGCCTCTATGCCCTACTGACCGGCTTTGTAATTACCGCCGCGATTCAATCCTCCTCAGCAACCACATTGATGGTGATCAGCTTTGTAAACGCCAGCCTGCTTACCCTGACTGAGGCGGTGGGGGTCATCATGGGAGCCAATATTGGAACAACGGTTACCGCCTGGCTGATTACCATACTTGGCTTTAAGGTCAAGATGAGCGCCATTGCCCTGCCTCTAATGGGTGCGGGTTTCTTACTCACATTATCCAAGAGTAATGATCGAAAAAATTGGGGATATTTTACGGTTGGTTTTTCACTGCTTTTTATTGGTCTTCAATTTTTAAGTGAATCTGTTCCCGATATTAGTAACAACCCGCTAGCACTGGAATTTCTTGCCGAATATACGACCCATGGTTATCTATCACTACTGCTATTTCTAGCCATTGGCAGCATTTTAACGCTGATTATTCAATCATCTAGTGCCACCATGGCACTCACATTATTGATGACCTACGAGGGATGGATTCCTTTTGATATGGCGGCTGCAATGGTTGTTGGGCAAAATATTGGCACCACGATTACCGCCATTCTTGCAGCATTCGTTGCCAACTTTAATGCGAAACGCGCCGCTATGGCTCACCTCATTTTTAATGTGATCGGCAGTGTATGGATACTTATTTTGTTTTATCCATTTATAGAGTTTATTGCTTCAATTGTAGAAAATATTGAGGGTGATTCACCCTTTGTTAAGGCCGCTGCAATACCGATAGCTCTCTCACTGTTCCATACTATTTTTAATCTTTTGAACACGATTCTTCTTATTGGTTTTGTTCCACTCATTGTTCGCACAGTCGAGCGAATAATTCCCACTGTCATTGAAGCTGAAGTTCAGATTGATGAGCCCATGTTTCTTGATGATGCCTCAATAAAATATCCTCAAACAGCGATTAAAGCCCTCACCGATGAGTCGGCACGACTTCTGGAAAATGCAGCCTATAAAATTCTGGCGCACGGGCTGCGTGTCCACCGGGAAGACCTTGAGTCGGATCGGCATCTGCATGACATTCTTGAAAGTCACGAACTATTTACAACTCACATCGATATCGACCAAATATACTCGACAAAGATTAAGAGGATATATAGCAAAATACTGGAGTATGCGACCGAATTACAGAGCCTGTTTAAACTTAGTGAAGAGGAGATCGAGACCATTCGTAATCTTCTGGTTGCTGACCGCCTATTAGTTCAGGTTGTTAAACGGATGAAGCCGCTGCACAAAAACATTGAATACTATATTGATACTGACAATGAATCGATCCGTAAAGAGTACAACGCACTGCGTCATGGCATATTAAAAGTGGTGCGAGAGATAAAGCGTATCGGTCCTGTAGAGAACCTTCCTGAACATCTTGAAAAATTACATCAACAACGGAAAAAGGCGAAAAAACTAGATGTCCTGCTCAATGGTCATATTGAAGAGCTCATTCCAACGGGAAAGATCACCCGAGAAATGGCCTCATCTCTTATTAATGATAGTTCTAACGCCTCTCGAATCACCAAAAATTTAGTCGACATTGCAACTATCATTTATAAACCGAAGGATACACTTATTAGTAAAATCGACGATAAAAATGCACAGGAGTATCCGGGCGACGCCAAGATTAATAAATAAGATCTGTCGTAATATTATAATTTCAGCGTAACTTAATGATTTCTA
>JAOTST010000179.1 GCA_029864785.1 Chromatiales bacterium
CTTCTCTGGCATGGAGTTATCACCGAATTTGGTCTAAATCTCTCGCTGTTTCTGGTTATTTCACTCACTGCATGGCTGATTAACTTAATCGTTATCAGCAGCTCACTATTTAACCCAACAGAAAATCTGGGCATTATTACCCTACCTTCAGCTATTATCTCTATGGTTCTGGTTGCGACGTATCCTCAATACGAGATCATCGACCTCTCCTCTGCACCCGGCCTAAAATTTCATATTCTCTTCTCAATTATTAGCTATAGCCTGCTAAGTATCGCCGCAGTACAAGCCCTGCTGGTTGCGTTTCAAGACTACCACCTGCGTAAACATCGGCTTCGGGGCTTAATTGGCATTTTTCCCTCCATGGAGAGAATGGAGTCACTACTATTCCAAATGATATCCCTTGGCTTTATTTTGTTATCGATATCACTTATTTCAGGCACCTGGTTCCTCACCGATATCTTTGCCCAGCATCTTGTCCATAAAACAGTGCTCTCAATATCGGCATGGATCCTCTTCGCTATTCTCCTCTGGGGGCGCTGGAAGTTTGGCTGGAGAGGGCGCAAAGCCATTCGTTGGACGCTCACCGGCATGGTTATCCTAATGCTCGCCTATTTCGGCAGCAAAGTGGCATTAACCCTTATTCTTACTTGACTTATCCCCCTCTAAACCCTTTAATCCGCACTATGACTGGCTTCCCAAGGTGACATCTCGTTGTTAGATGACATTCCTTTAAGTACCCTGTTTGGGGTTCTTATTCTTCTGATATTTATTTCTGCTTTCTTCTCTGGATCTGAGACAGGCCTTCTGACAATTAATCGCTATCGTCTCAAGCACCTGAAAAACAAAGGACTCTCCGGTGCAGTACGCGCCAGCAAGCTGCTTGAAAGACCTGATCGGCTGATTGGGATCATCCTGTTGGGAAATAACTTCGTAAATATTCTTGCCTCAGCGATTGCCACCGTAATTGCGATTCGTCTATGGGGTGAAAACGGGATTATGGTGGCAACACTGCTACTAACGATTGTGATCCTCCTGTTTGCCGAGGTCGCACCCAAAACGGTCGCTGCACTCCACCCCGAAAAACTGGCCTTTCCAGCCAGCTACATTCTAGGACCACTTCTTAAGGTGTTCTACCCTATAGTCTGGCTCATCAATAGTGTTGCCAATGGCCTTTTAAGACTATTAGGTATCAAAGCAGAGGGAGGGCCTAACCACATTCTAAGCCGCGATGAGCTACGTACCGTTGTTGATGAAGCAGGAGAGAATATTCCACAATCTCACCAGAAGATGCTCCTCAACATTTTTGACCTCGAAACCGCCTCTGTTGAAGAGATCATGATCCCCAGAAATGAGATCATAGGAATCAACCTAGAAGAATCAATAGATGAGATCGTTAAACAGATTTTAAGCAGCCAGCACACTCGACTCCCTGTTTTTCATGGCGACATAGACAATACCCTTGGCGTACTACATCTACGCCACTATCTTGCACTACAAAAACAGAAAGAGGTCTCCAAAGAGGATATTCAGCAGATCATGAAGGAGATCTACTACATCCCCGAGGCCACTCCGCTCAATACCCAACTGCTCAATTTCCAAAAAGAGCGCCGCCGAATTGGGTTGGTCGTCGACGAGTATGGCGATATTCAAGGTATGGTCACCATTGACGATATTCTTGAAGAGATTGTGGGTGAATTTACCACCGATCCATCGGATAGCCACAAAGAGATCCATCCACAGGAGGATGGAAGTTACCTCATTGATGGTAGCCTCTCTATTCGTGAGCTCAACCGGCTATTTAATTGGGAACTTGCGACAGATGGCCCAAAAACCGTCAATGGAATGGTGATAGAGTACCTTGAAACAATACCCGAAGCGGGTACGAGTCTACTGATCGATAGCCACCCCATTGAGGTTATCCAGACCACCAGTAGCTCTATTAAAATAGTACGTATTGACCCCCGTTTGAAAAAGGGTGGCGAAAAAGAGCATAATGACGAAAAGATTACTATAATCCGAGACTAACAACCTGTTTTTGATCCTGTAAAAATAGGGATACCGTCCAACCTGAGAAGATAAAGACTTAAAATAATAAAGTGGCACAAATAAACCTGACATTTAAAGAGAACTTTCTTGAGTCGTTTCCTCTTAGCGACGAAATCACTATCGGTAGCGATCCCAGCAACGATATCCATATAGATAGTCTTGCAGTTCAACCTCAACATGCAAAAATTGTAAAGAGCGGTGATGAGTACACCATCAGCACATTTGGTGGCGAAGCTGAGATTCAGATCAACGGTCAGAAGAGCTCCTCTCAACAATTGAAGGACGGCGATCAAATTCAAGTTGGTAAACATACGCTCGAATTTCTTCATCAAATAATCGCACCTAATACCGCCTCATCCGAAGGCGATTCAGAGGTTCCTGAGATCGCCTCAATAAAAAAGAAAGAGGGGTTTCTACAGGTGCTTAATGGCAGTAATGTAGGTAAAACAATCAGCCTAACCCGGCGTCTCACAAATCTCGGAAAACCTGGCGTACAGACCGCGGTCATCGCCCGCAGAGAGGATGGTTTCTACCTTTCACATCTTGAAGGAGAAAATTCCCCCTTGGTCAACAGCAAACCCATTGGTGAGACAAGTTACGAGCTGAAGACGGGCGACTCAATCCAGATTGGTAACGTCAAGCTTCTATTCTCACTCTCTTAACAGAGGAAGTTCTCATATGTCAGAGCATCAGGAAAAACGTCACTTCACCCGCTTCAACATTGGGGGAACAACTGAAGTACATTATCTGGGGAGCACCTTTCCCGCTGAGCTGCTTGATATCTCATTAAAGGGCGCCCTCATTAACAAACCCGTTGGTGTGGAACTGCCTATGGACAGCACCTGCGACCTCCATATCGTTTTGGAGGGCAGCGATGTCGCCATCAATATGAGTGGCCATGTCACCCATCTCCTCGAAACTCAGGTTGGAGTCTGTTGTGACCATATCGACCTCGATAGCATTACCCATCTTAAGCGCCTTGTGGAGCTCAATTTAGGTGATGAATCACTGCTGGAGCGTGAGCTTCATGAGCTGGTTCACGACTAGAGCTCGTTAAAGACCTCAGAGAGTCGTCTCACCCCGACAATTTCAAGCCCCTCTATCCTCTTTTTGGGTAGATTCCCCTTTGGCACGATAGCGCGAGTATAGCCATGCTTTCCGGCCTCTTTGAGGCGATCCTGACCATTAGGAACAGGGCGTATCTCACCAGAAAGACCTATCTCACCAAAAACTACCAAATTTTCTGGCAGAGCTCGATCCCGCAGGCTTGAGTAGACGGCCAGCACCAGCGCCAGATCAGCAGCGGTCTCATTGAGACGTACCCCGCCGACCACATTGACGAAAACATCTTGATCATAAGTGGCAATCCCTCCATGCCGATGCAGCACCGCCAATAACATCGCCATGCGGTTACCATCCAGACCAACGGCCACTCGACGTGGGTTGCCCAGATGACTCTCATCCACCAACGACTGAACTTCAACCAGAAGTGGACGACTCCCCTCAACGGTCACCATCACAGAGCTTCCTGAGCTCCCTTTCTCACGATTAGATAGAAAGATAGCCGATGGGTTAGAGACCTCTTTAAGTCCTTGCTCTGTCATCGAAAAAACGCCAATCTCATTGACCGCTCCGAAACGATTTTTAACGGCTCGAATCATCCGGAAGCGACTGTTCGAGTCCCCCTCAAAATAGAGAACCGTATCAACCATATGTTCCAGCACCCGAGGCCCAGCCAGTTGCCCATCTTTGGTCACATGTCCCACAAAAAAGAGAGCCGTACCGCTGCGCTTGGCATAACGCACCAGTTGGGCACAACTTTCACGCACCTGAGCCACCGAACCGGGAGCCGATTGAAGCAACTCGGTAAAGATGGTCTGAATCGAATCGATTACCAGTACCGCAGGCTGCTCCTGAGCAGCTGTTTTCAAGATACGTTCCACTTGGGTCTCTGCCAAGATGCGGATCTGCTCAGCCGAAAGACTAAGCCGCTGTGCCCTCAGGCTAATTTGGGCCGGTGACTCCTCTCCACTGATATATAGCACCTTAAAACTACTGCTGAGCCGGTCAAGTACCTGTAACAACAGGGTCGACTTACCGATTCCTGGATCGCCACCAAGCAA
>JAOTST010000181.1 GCA_029864785.1 Chromatiales bacterium
CTGCTTCAGGACTATCTCCCTTGAGCGTATGTTTCAAATAGTGATTACTCTCTACATAAGAGAGCATTTCACTGAACTTCCACCCTTCAATTAAGGTCAACCGATGCTGTCTAACCCGTCCTTCGACCAACATATTAAGAAGCTCTTCCGGGCTGAATGAACCTGTAAGCAAGTACTCACCCGCCTGAATACTGGATGACTTTCCACTCAGCCGCGCCAAAAATCTAAAGTAACTCTCATCGGAAATCAGCTCATCTCTGGCCAGACTTTGAGCTACACTGCGCAGCGAGTCTCCCGGCTCAATCAGCAGGATCACGCCTCGATCTATAGGTTGAATTGGCGTATCAAGAAACTGCTGATAACCCAACCAGAGCCAACCAATGACGAGACTCCCCAACAGAATAGAGATACCCGCCAGTTTGTAGAGTTGCTCTCTCATGAGCGCTCAGCCTGCACTCGTTTTAGCAACCGAGTGGTTATAGAACCTATAGAGAACGCCTTGGATTCGAGCGCAACAACGGGCCGAACCCCCATCAAGGAATTACTGATAAAGAGCTCATCGGCCTCTAGAACCTGCTCTCTGGAAAGAGTTGAAATTTTAATCTCGATCCCCTCCTCTTTGGCAAGGTTCAACACATGCTGGCGCATAATTCCTGCAACGCCACACTGCGAAAGGTCAGCTGTTATAAGTTGCCCATCTTTCACCACAAAAATATTGGTCATCGTTCCTTCAATAATATCGCCACTGATGTTGGACATGAGCCCCTCATCAAATTCATCCTCCCACTCACTGCGAGCCAATACCTGCTCCAGACGGTTCAGGTGTTTAATACCCGCGAGAGCCGGATTACACCCAAGAGGCGTGTCACAAAAACGGAGTTTTGCCGGTGTTTCAGGGCGTTCAGGCCACTTTGATAGCGTCACAATCCGTTGTATTTCAGAATCTTCAGAAATTTGGTAACCACGGCCACCACTCCCACGCGTAATCATCACCTTAATCACCGCACGTTTAGAGAGGGTTGCAGACGTGGCAAGCTGCTCGATTTCACTCTGTAGTCCGTTCCAGTTGTTAAAGGGAATTTTGAGCTTCTCACATCCTAACTGTAGACGTTGCAGATGCTCCAGCAGCAGTTCTGGAATTCCAAAAAAAACGGCGACGGTCTCAAACAGACCATCGCCGTAATTTAGGCCGCGATCACTGACCGCTATCTCGGACTTTTCGGCCCCATTGACCAGAACTTTCAGTGTACTGGTCACTGTAATAGATCTATTTTGGCTTGGTCATCACCAACGTACCGTTGGTGCCACCAAATCCAAACGAATTAGAGAGTGCTACATCAATCTTCATCTCACGCGCCGCATTAGCCGCGTAGTCGAGATCACACGCAGGATCTTGATTGAAGATATTGATGGTCGGTGGAGCAACCTGATCACGAATCGCCAGTGCGGTAAAGATTGCTTCGATACCACCGGCGGCTCCGAGCAGGTGTCCGGTCATTGACTTGGTCGAGCTCATCACCATTTTATAGGCGTGATCACCAAATGTAGATTTGGCAGCATCCGTTTCGGCTTGATCGCCCGCTGGAGTCGAGGTGCCGTGAGCATTGACGTAGTTCACCTCATCGGGATTAATACCACCATTACGCAGGGCATTCTGCATACAACGCATGGCACCCTCTCCACCCTTGGCGGGTAGCGTCATGTGGAAGGCATCGCCACTCATACCAAAACCACTCACCTCGGCATAAATCTTGGCTCCACGCGCCTTGGCATACTCATACTCTTCAAGCACCACAACACCGGCACCATCACTGAGAACAAAACCATCGCGATCCACATCCCACGGACGACTTGCAGTCTCAGGGCTGTCGTTACGAGTCGATAGGGCGCGAGCAGAGCCAAAACCGGCCAAACCGGTGTGGGAAGAGGCCATCTCAGCACCGCCGGTAATCATCACATCGGCATCGCCATACTCAATCAGGCGCGCCGCATCACCGATGCTGTGGGTGGCCGTCGCACAAGCGGTGACCATGGCAATATTGGGTCCCTTAAAACCATATTTAATAGAGACATGACCCGAAATCATGTTAATAATATTACTCGGTACAAAGAATGGCGAAACCTTACGTGGACCGCCTCTATTAAATGCCTCAGTACCCTTCTCAATACCAGGAAGTCCACCAATACCCGAACCAATAGAGACACCAATACGAGTCGCATTCTCTTCAGTCACCTCCAACCCTGAGTCCTCAAAGGCCTCAATCGCTGCAGCCATACCGTAATGAATGAAAGGATCCATCTTTTTGGCATCCTTTGCCTTCATGTAGTTGGTGGCATCAAAACCTTTCACCGAACCGCCAAAGGTGGTCGAAAAACCTTCCGTATCAAAATGGGTGATGGGTGCAATACCGCTCTTACCAGCCAGAATATTCTCCCACGACTCCTTAACACTGAGCCCCACAGGTGAAACCATTCCCATTCCAGTAATTACTACTCTTCTCTTAGCCAAGAGTGAATCCTCTTAAATTATAAAAACAAAAAACTGCCTATGTTAAAAAGCCGCGGCTACTTTGCAGTAACTGCGGCTTTATCAGCTATGACAGCAGATTACTTATGAGAATTAACGTAATCAATTGCCTGCTGAACAGAGGTGATCTTTTCAGCATCTTCATCAGGAATCTCAGTCTCAAATTCCTCTTCAAGAGCCATAACCAGCTCTACGGTATCAAGTGAGTCAGCGCCGAGGTCATCAATGAATGATGACTCATTGTTTACTTCTTCCTCACTCACGCCGAGTTGTTCTACTACAATTTTTTTGACGCGTTCTTCAATGCTACTCATCGCAGGTAATTCCTCTGATTAAAAATATGTCTTCTTCAAATTTGGTGCTATTTTAATAAAATTGAGCTCGATATGCCACACTTAAGACATATACATGCCTCCATTCACATGAATGGTCTCACCGCTGATGTAAGCGGCGGCTGGAGAGGCCAGAAATGCCACTGTAGCGGCAATCTCCTCTGGCTGTCCGAGTCGTCCAAGAGGAATTTGCTTCTGCAACGCCTCTTTCTGAGCATCAGGTAGTGCCTTGGTCATGTCGGTATCGATAAATCCGGGAGCGACCGCATTGACGGTAATCCCTCTGGAACCAACCTCACGTGCCAGTGATTTGGTAAATCCAACCATGCCGGCCTTGGCCGCAGTGTAGTTGGTCTGGCCGGCGTTACCAGTTGCACCCACAACAGAGGCGATGCTCACGATACGACCATGACGAGCCTTCATCATCCCGCGAAGAACAGCCTTGGAGAGACGGTAGACCGAACTGAGATTGGTATTGATGATATCTTCCCACTCATCATCCTTCATACGCATTAGCAGGTTATCACGAGTAATACCGGCGTTATTGATCAGGATGGTAGGGGCTCCATATTCACCGGTAATCTTCTCCATGACTGCGGCAATATTCTCACTATCGTTCACATTGAGTGCGACACCGATACCGTTAATGCCATCCTCTTTAAGATAATTTGTTATCGCCTCGGCACCCTTTTCAGAGGTGGCGGTTCCAACAATAGTCGCGCCCAAGCCACCCAGAGCATAGGCAATTGCCTGACCAATTCCACGACTGGCACCGGTAATGAGTGCTACTTCTTTCTCTAGTCCCATTCTCAACTCCCTAAAATTTGTATCAATTTCTGTTAACCATTTATGGCTTCAAGAGCCTTTTGTAGACTATCTGGATCAAACACAGGCAGACCCGTCATCTCTTTATTGATGCGTTTATTGAGTCCGACCAGCACCTTGCCGGGGCCACATTCAATAAGGGTATCCACCCCATCGGCCGCCATCTTCTGAATCGTTTCAACCCAACGCACCGGCTGATGCAACTGTTTGGCAAGTGCCGCCTGAATCGCATCGATTGAATCGACTGCAGCCACATCAACATTGTTGATGACAGGAATATTTGGCGAATTAATCGTAATTTCAGCGAGCTGCTCGGCCAGTTTTTCTGCCGCGCCTGCCATCAATGCACAGTGAGATGGCACACTTACAGGCAACGGTAGCGCACGTTTAGCTCCGGCACTTTTGGCGGCACCGACGGCACGTTCAATGGCACTGGCCGTACCGGCAATAACCACCTGACCGGGCGCATTAAAGTTAACC
>JAOTST010000182.1 GCA_029864785.1 Chromatiales bacterium
AATCAACGAGCTGAACATTGCATAGCGATGTCCACGTCATTTGTTCTATGGATTAAATAAATGTACCCGCACTCTCGTTTACGCGCCACAACTTTCGCTATGAAATGCCATATTCATTTGTAATATCTACCTTTTCGTAGTCATAAAAAAACCCCGCAAAAGCGGGGTTTTTATTTTCCCTTAAGGAAAAGCTAAACGATGCTTACTTGTGCACGCCCAGCTTGTCACGCCATCCTGGGAAGATGCTATCGGCATCACCTGGGAATGACTCAAATGCACGAGCAAACTCTTTATGCTCTTTCGCGTACTCGATTGGGTCTGCACCCTCTTTCCAGCAATCGAATGCCTGACGCAGTGATGTTGCACCGGCAGCAGGAGAGTCGATGTGACCGTATGAACCACCACCCGAGGTGTTGATGATGTTGCCGTGTCCGAGGTTTTCGAAGAAACCAGGCAGACGCAGTGCGTTCATTCCACCAGAGATGATTGGCGTAGTCGGCTTCATACCGTTCCATTCTTGATGGTAGAAAGGACCCGTTACGCTGTCACGTTCGATCATGTATGCGATGATACGATCATCTTTACCACCTTCCATCTTACCGTAGCCCATGGTGCCCACGTGGATACCAGAAGCACCCATCAGACGAGACATTTTGGCCAGGATAAACGCGGTGTAACCACGCTTAGAAGAGGGTGAAGTTACCGCACCGTGACCCGCACGATGATAGTGCAAGTACTGGCTAGGATAGTTACGACGTGCAGTGGTAACCATACCTGGGCCACCTACATAACCGTCAACGAGGAATGCAACTTTGTCTGCATCTTCACCGAAAGTTTCCAGAACGAAGTCCGCACGAGCAAGCATTTCGTAGTGGTCATCAGCAGTGATGTTTGCAGAGAAGAGTTTAGCTTCGCCAGTCTCATCTTGTGCACGTTTCATCGCGTCAGCAACGAGAGGGATAACCTTCTTCATTGGGCAGAAGACCTGGTTACCTTGTGGCTCATCATTCTTGATGAAGTCACCACCGAGCCAGAACTGGTATGCAGCTTCAGCAAATGGCTCAGGACGCAGACCAAGCTTAGGCTTGATGATAGTACCGGCGATGTAACCACCGTTCTCTACAGGGCGTCCGAGGATGCGCCACAGGTCAGAGATATCCTTAGAAGGACCATCAAACAGCTGAAGCATGCGTGGGGGCACGAAGAAATCTTGCATCTGTAGGTCTATTACGTCACCCATGCCCTGGTTGTTACCAATGGCCAGAGTGAGGAATGAAACGATCATTGCACGGCCATCTGTTACGTTACGGTCGAACAGTTCGTTCGGGTAAGCAACCTTCATGATGCCTTCGGATTCGTCAATCTCATAAACCAGAGCGTCTACACCTTTAGTGAAGTCATCCGTGGTAGAAACTTCTACGTTGGTGCCTGTTGAAGACTCAGCAGCAATGTGAGCTGCAACTTCAAGGTAGCCGTAACCTGCTACGGGGTGCATGGTGTAAGCAACAAGAATGTGCTTACCACCGGCAATGAGGTCATCTTCTTTCAAAGAGAGATCAGAATAACGTGCTGATTGATCCATAGGTTTCACTCCTAAAGGGTTAAAAATAAAATCGGTTCTGGGATATCCGTGCCATCATTATCGGGTCATAAATACCTGAATAAATGTGCCGAAATCTCAGTGGACGGTCACTATATAGTCGTTCAATTCATAAGAAAACTAAAATATAATAATCAAAACCATAAAGAATTGCTTATACTTTAATTATGAATATAACCATCCGCCAACTTGAGATCTTTATTGCCGTATCAAAAGCCGAGAGCTATACACAGGCAGCCAAGGTCATTCACCTCACTCAGCCTGCGGTCTCTATGCAGATTAAGCAGTTGGAACACCAGCTCGGCATCCCACTCTTTGAACAGCTAGGTAAGAAGATCTACCTCACTGAATCAGGAAAAGAGATCCACCAGCACGCGCGTAATATTCTCGAACAGCTCAACGAGATGGAGACCTTTATCGATAACACCAAGGGGCTCAACCAGGGAAAGCTCAGAATCTCAGTGGCCACCACAGCCAACTACTTTGCCCCAGCCCTGCTCAGCACCTTCTACAAGCGCTTTCCCGGTGTAACCGTGACTCTCGATATCACCAATCGTCAAACACTCATCCAGCAGCTGGATGAAAACGAGGTTGATCTAGTAATCATGGGGCAACCCCCCAAAAATATGGCTCTTGATGCCACACCATTTATGGATAACCCTCTGGTGATTATTGCTCCCCCTAACCATCCCCTTAATGGCAAAAAAAAGATCCCTCTGGCACGTCTCGAAGAGGAGGTCTTTCTAGTACGAGAAACAGGTTCGGGAACCCGTATTGCGATGGAGAAATTCTTTAAAAATCACAAACTGCAGCTCACCACAGGTATGGAGATCAGCAGCAGTGAAGCGATTAAGCAGAGTGTATCCGCTGGCATGGGACTCGGTATTATTCAGGTCGATGCGATTCAGACCGAGCTCACGCTCAAACAGCTGGTGGTTCTTGATGTGGAACATCTACCGATTCAGCGCCACTGGTACATCGTTCACCGTAAGGGTAAACGACTCTCGATGCTCGCCAATGCCTTTAAGCAATTTATTATTGATGAATCGAAGATACTTTTGGGAAGAGATAAGTAGCGTCCAGAAAGTAAAAAACCCGCCAAGGCGGGGTTTTTTACTACTTTGATCTCTATCTAAAAGGGCAGGCCATGTCCATAAGCAGTCATACCTAACAACATAGGGATAGAAAGAGCTACATTGCTACGTGATGCCATCAACGCAACGACCTTCGCCTTGGCAATCTCTTCAGGGGTCGCCTCAACCATACCCAGAATCTTCTGCTGGTTAGGCCAGATCAGTACCCATACATTAAAGAGCATAATAGTACCGAGCCATGCGCCCATACCAATGATCTCCATCCCATTGGTCAGCATAAAGGCGTCGTAAAAGCCCTGCATACCATTTCCAAGCTGTGCCAAAGCACCGGCACCTGTCAGCCATGTGGCAATCGCTGCCCAGCGAAACCAGAGCAGTGCCTTAGGAGCGATATATTTATTAATTGCAGCAGGGCCTGGATCACCATCTGCTAGCGCCTCGCCCACAGCAGGAACTTGGATAAAGTTGAAGTAGTAGAGCAGGCCAACCCAGGCGACGCCAACAATTGCGTGCAACCAGACCGTCCACTCTACTGAATTAGAGTGTTCGCCACCAAGGGCAACAACAGCGGCCAGCCCTAAAACAATACCTAAAATAATCGTTCCTGAAATACTCTTTAATGGATTCATCGATAATCTCCTTTGATGATCTATCGCCTATTTATCTCTGAGCTACCCGCTAAGGTTATATCAAATCAACCATAAAGCAAATAACCAACTAAATTACTTGGTTTTATAATATGGGATTAAACAACAAAGCTCAAGGGGGAATACTCAAATAAGTAATTATCGGTCATGCCTGCAATCGAGGGCTCAAACAACACCGCTCTATCGCATCCCACTATCACTCCTCAGCAACGTCCTATAGGTGACACTCTCAGTTCCTGTTCCCCATTCGATTCTATCCATAGAATCGTATCTCTATAAACAAGAAAGCCCGGAACCACAACGTGGAACCGGGCTCTCTAAGAGAGATTCGCTTAGCTATTAACTGCGCAAGCCATCTCTTCCATGATCTTACCGCTCTCGACTTCGTCGATACACTTCTGGTACTCAGGGCTAATTGGGCAACCACATGCGTGATCTTTAGTTGCGTGCAGGCGAGCCTGCTCAATGTGCCATGTTGCTACTTTCAGGTGCTGATCTACATTCATTTCAATAACCTCTATCTTAAATTGATGAAAAATAATAACCAAGTAAATAACTTAAGTATTATTAATTTACCACAAACTAATGTTTTAAGTCACTACAAAATGTGAATGAATTTTACTTGATTCGGAATTCAGCTGACTGGGCGTGAGCGGTAAGGCCTTCGCCACGAGCCAATATCGATGCTGTCTTACCAAGCTCGGAGGCGCCATCAGAGGAACACATAATCAATGATGAACGTTTCTGGAAATCGTAGACCCCTAGTGGTGAAGAGAACCGTGCCGTACGCGATGTGGGTAATACATGGTTGGGGCCTGCAC
>JAOTST010000183.1 GCA_029864785.1 Chromatiales bacterium
ATTCCATTTATCTTTGATCCCGGCCAGGGATTACCGATGTTTAATGGCGAAGAGCTGCTCACTTTTGTTGAGCAGGCAACGTGGGTCACGGTCAATGATTATGAAGGACGCATGTTGAAGGAGCGCACGGGTAAGTCGCTTGAAGAGATTGCGACGATGGTTGATGCGCTTATCGTGACTAAAGGCGGCGAAGGCTCCGACATCTATGTTGATGGTCAGGTTATCGAAATTCCGACAGCTAAGGTGGATGAGCTCAAAGATCCCACCGGTTGTGGTGATGCTTTTCGAGCGGGACTTCTTTATGGTATAGAGCATCAATTTGACTGGGATGTTACCGGTCGTATTGCATCACTGTGTGGTGCGATCAAGATCGAAAAGCATGGGACGCAAAATCATACCTTCTCAATGACAGAGTTTCGTGAGCGTTATCGGGCGAGTTTTGGCTCTGAGTTTTAATCGGCTGCTTGAGCCAATTTCAGGATAGAAATTAAGGTAAGGATATATTATGCGTCACGAACCGTGTGTCATTATTCTTGATGATGAGTGGAGCTACGATTTTGTTGAGGCGGTTCTCAACGATATGTTGGGACGGTGTGATCTACATCATTTTACTGAAGTGGATGAGGCGATTGATTACATTGAGTCGGTGAGTCGCATCGATTTGGTTTTGACCGGTTGGGAAGTTGGAGGTGAACTTCTATTAGAGAAGTTGCGTTCGCATCGACATTATCAGACCACTCCTGTGATTGTGATGCCTGAAAAACAGAGTGATGCAATGTTGGCAGCGGCAGTCCGTGCCAATGCCAATGATATTTTACCCAAGCCGTTTACCAAATTACAGCTTCATGACAAGCTAGATTCGTTTGTAATGCGTATTAACCGTCGCAGAAAAGAACGGGTTAAACCTGATCGTCAAATGCTAGTCCATGTTCCGGTCAGAGGCGTTTATGTCTTTAAGTTGGAGTTGGTTGATATCTCAATGGTTGGTTGTAATGTAAGAGCGCCATTCAAATTATCTGGAATGGTTAATATTTATGACAATGTTCACCTGACGATCGCTTATGAATCGGATCATCTGAAGATTCAGGCGCAACTGATTCGACTTGACTACGATCCCTTTGAGAGCGATGAACGCCATATCATGATCGCCTTCCGTTTTCTGGAAGTTGATGAAGAGTCAACGGAGCGATTAGAGCAGATGATTACGGATTTCTGGAAAACATCAGATATACATGGATAGAGACCTTAATCTGGGTGTTAAATATTCTACAATTTGTAGAATTTATCCATGTTTTTAGAGAATAAAGTTACGACCAATGATTTTTCGAGTGAAATCTTTACGTAGATAAAACCCCTGCGGATTGGTCTTAATCATTTCACCGTTTGCACCGATTGCCTGACGACGTACCTGGGCATTTGCCGCCTTGGGTCGAATCTGTATAGCCTCACCAATATGTGCGCTAATCTCTTCAACATGTCCCGTTCGAACCATCTCCATCAACTCCTCCCAATCACTCTTTAGCAGCTCAAGTTCAGAGAGAGAGGGTTCCCATAAAAGAGGCATGCCAACACGTCGACTGGCGAGTGGTATTTGACGCACTCCTTCTATAGGAATCCATAAGACGCGTTTTAGTTTGTTGTAGACCCATGACTCTTCCCAGTGAAATCCGGCCTCGCCCAGCAGAGGAACGGTGCAGATATAGGTCGTCTCTTTGGGTGTTCCGCGGCTATCAACGGGAATGCTTTTGAGCTCTATCCCCAGGTGTCGAAAATCAGGCTCAGCTCTAGAGCCTGCGTCTGCGCCTAGAAGTTGTTCAAAGAGTTGACCAACCCACCCCTTGTGGCGCTGTAGATTATTAGGAATAGGAAGCCGGTATTGTTCGGTGATTTCACCGAGAGTGAGTCCTGCAAGTGCCGTTGCCCGCTGGATAAGTTCAGTTTCGTCGGTTGGGGGAGGGGAGGGGAAGATCATTATAGAAGTTGTGCTATTCTTAGGGACGTTAATTAAATTATAAGGATCTCAGCATGAAAAGGTTCACCCTCATTCTATCACTGTTGTTTATTCCCGTGCTCTCCTATGCAAGTGCGCCTAATGCCGTTGAGCGTAGCGGTATTATGGAACCAGCTCAGGTACTTCGTTCTGGAATTGAGACATTAACCGGTTATATGAATCAGAATAATAACCCGGAGCCCGCCAAATTAGGACTCTATCTGGATCAAAATATTGCACCCTATTTTGACTTTAAGCGGATGGCATCATGGGCAGCGGGCCGTACATATCGTTATATGACACAGCAACAACGTGCGCAGCTTTCAGTACACATTAAGTCAGAATTTATGGGCATGCTGGTAAATCGCCTGGCAGGTTACCGAAAGAGTCGAATTGAGTATCTTAATCCACGTGGAAACTTAGCTCGTGGAAAGGTAGTTTTAGGCGTGAGAATCTACACGGATAATAGATATCCTTTAGAGATCGATTTTAAGCTCTATCGAGGCAAACAGGCCTGGAAGGTTTATGATGTGGTCGCCAACGGGGCGAGTGCCGTCTCTCATTTTAGAAACGATTTTGTTAGGCATAACCGCCAGCAGCGCACAATGCGTCGTTATTAAGGTCAATTGGCTAGATATGATAATTGTGAACAGCTTCAAGGATCATATCAGGGAGTTTGGTTAATCTATCATCAAGGTCACAAGCTAATGATGGTAGATAATCATGAAGATTCCAGAAAAAACTAGAATATTTCTAAACCAGCAAGATGGGCTGTTTAGGGGCGTTATCGATAGTGATGCACCTGAATCGGCACGGATTGTTTCGCAACTGGTTAAGTGCGGAAATTCGTTTTTGCTATTGATTACCACCAATACTGAACGTGCCGATATCGACAAGCTTTCGAAGATGCTCAAGTGTCAGGTTAGTGAAGCCTCTCTTGCTGAGGTGATTCACCATCTTGAACAGAGTAATTTTGAATCAATCCCACCGATTCCTGATCTGTACGATATTAAAGCGGTTGTTGATCCAGCAGTGCTTAAGTTAGAAGAGGTTTATCTCGCTTCAGGTGCTAAAGGGTTATGGATAAAAAGTAGTCGTCAGGACTACACCAAGTTACTAAAGGGAAAGGTGAAGGTTGCCTCTCTCAGTACTGGAACGGAACCGTTACGTAAGCAGATTTTAGATCAAGTCTCCGATCTTGATAAGTTACCGCCAATGCCGGGACTTGCTGCGCAAATATTAAAAATCAAAAATAATCCTTACGCCACAAGTGCAGAGTTGGTCGCAGTTGTTGAGAAAGATCCAGCGCTTGCAGCACAGTTGATTCGTTACGCCAACTCAGCCTTTTATGGTGCGCCCCAAGAGGTCGTTGACCTTGAGCGAGCGGTGGTACAAGTACTGGGCTTCGATTTTGTACTAGACCTCTCCTTTGGCCTGGCGATAGGTCAATCCCTTAAGATGGAGAAGCAAGGTCCACTGGGTCTTCAAGCCTACTGGCGACATGCTTTGGCGACTGCTTCAGTTGTTCAAGGACTGATTAATACAATTGATTATGGCGCGCGTCCATCCAGTTCTATGGGGTATCTTTCTAGTCTATTACATAATATTGGTCTACTGCTTCTTGGACATCTATTCCCTGAGCAGCATGCACTACTTAATCAGGCAGTAGCCGATGATCCTGAACGTAATCTGTTAGAGCTTGAAGAGGAGATGCTGGGTATCACTCACATTGAGCTAGGTGAACAGCTTATGAAGGCATGGGATATGCATAGCGATCTTTATGATGTGGTTGCTCATCATCATGATCAGGATTATCGCAGTGAAACAGGGAGTCGTTTTGCCAACCTGACCTATATTGCGGATCAATCAATCCAGCACTATTATAAAAGCAGTGATGAGGCCGCCGTTATGCCCGAGCCAATTATGAGGCATGCAGGCATTAACGATGATGATCTTCAGGCAATTGTGCATGATGTGATGTATGACAAAGATGCGATTCACGAAATGGCTCGCAAAATGGTTGCCTAAAACCCTCTTGCTGTAACTCGCCCATTCTGTCAAAGTCCTCTCTTTTCTGAGAGGCGATTTTTATGAACAATGTTAGCGGTCATCTGCACAAGATGAAGGTTCAACTTGATTCACCGGTGCGTTATACCCTGCTACTGGAT
>JAOTST010000184.1 GCA_029864785.1 Chromatiales bacterium
GCTTTAGGGTGGAAGCAGACTTAAATCCTACCACAAGCCGAACTCCTACGTTTTTATGCTCTGTGCTAACCAAAAGCGGACTTAATTTAATTATCCCACTACGGGGATTCACGCGACACTTACTTTCTAAGCTGATCAAGAATATTTTTTTTATAGACCACTTCATAAAAGAAACGATTATCCACCACAGGACACTTATCAACTTTATAACTTTGATCGTAACGTTTTATTGGTGCCTTTCGAACAATCATCCGGTGAACCCCTCCGGCCAAGTCGGGGAATACCAGTGAAAATAGTTTGCTATCTTGCATCGTCGGAATTCTATTTTGCACCTGTTTTAGATTGACCTCTTTTTGGAGCTTTTCAAAAACATCATCCTCTATGAGAATACCATTTAGGTTAAAGACCATATCCTTTTGAGCCTTTTCACCCACGGCTTCTGCACTTTTTGAAGGTTGATAAACCTCTACCTGACTCATGGATGCTGACTGCTTCTCGCGCCACTCTCTAACCGACCAGGCGCACGCTGATAATCTGTCAGCCCTATTTATCGCAGGAGAGATTGTAATTCTGTGTTCGCCATCAAAGAGGTAGCGTGGTGAGCTATGACTATAGGCAATACCAATTCCCAACTCTAGCTCTGGCAGGGCATAGCACTTTAGCTCCTTATTTTGCTTGGCGACAACCCTTAAAATATGTGCGGCCAGTCCACATGCTCTACTGGCAATATGGTTATTACTCTTTTGACCTTCATGCTCATTAAGAATAAGGATGATTGCATCCCCTTCAATAAAGACCTTTTCAGCACCATATGACTCGATAAGCTCATTAACAGGTGTGAAAAAATTTCGTTCAAAATGAGAGGCCGGATTGAGCGATAAACCAACAAGCTTATCAGTAACCTGCGTAGAGCCCCGTAAATCAGCTTTGATGATAATGTGTGAGCGCACCTGTCCTTTCTGCTCATCAACTTCAGAGAGTATAGAGAAGTCATGCAGCGTGTAATTTGCGCGTGATGATTGAACATCACTTTTATCTGTTAACAATTTAATGTGGTTATTTGCCTGAAGCAACTGACACTCTATTTGTAGATCGTGACGATAGCGCGAAAAATCGAGCATCATACTTAATAGATTATTATGAATAAATTTTACATATCCATTATGAACAACATCCCATGCACTCTTGATTAACTCCATGTCAGGAAAACGGTTGATTAGAACAGATTTTTTCTGTGCATTCTCCTCCAGCTCTACCACGCTCAATGAGTTAACGAGAAGATCGTTCAATAGTGATGGAGATGCGTCAGAACTACTCTGGTAGAGAATCTCCTTTACTTGATAAGAGGCCACCAACCAACGAGATATCGGCGATTTACTTAACTCTTTTTCTACTCGAAAAAATACGCTGGATTGAAATTGAAGATGTCTTTCCAATTTTCTCTTTTTAGCTCTATCGCCCTCTTTAGCAGCCTGTTCAATATTCTCTCTTGTCCACTCTGTATCAAGCAGTTTTCTTATATTTGAAGAGTCCATAAAGATCGATGTCTGCGCCAAGATCTCCATTCGCTCATTAACAAAATCATCGTTTTTAAGGATCTCCTCCTCCCCTTCATCACTCCTCCTGAGCAGCAAAAGGTAGGGCTGAAATATTTTCGACAAAGCCTCATCTATTTTATAGAAATGGTTGTCGCTTTTACGTAATTGAGCAGTTAATAGATAGTTATCTAACAGTGCTCTATCGCTATATTGATGACCATAGAGCGCAAAAGGAGCCTGAATCAAATGGATTGAGAAACTCTTCTTTATTCCAAGAAAGCTCTTCAATGCCTTATTAAATGGCAGCAGCCGATGCTCTTTTAAGGCACTAATAATGATGATATTGGTCGTAGCAGTGACATCATCTTTATAACGTGAAATGTATTCGACAAATTTCTGATCTTTTTCGCCTGTCATCCTTTGTTGATATTGGTTATGAAATGCATCTGTTCTTTGTCGCACATACGCATCAACAGAACGATCAACCTCTTCATGGATATACTTGAACACCGAAATCACCAGAAGTTCAACCAACTGCTTTTCTCCGCTATCCTTAGCGCGGCGCAGCGTCTCCTCCATCATCTGAGAAAAAATATCATGTAGCGGCTTTAGTTGATTTTCAGAGATATGTACTCGCCGTTTTCCCGCCCTAAAGTCACGCACCACAAAGGGGATCAAGTTATGGATACAGAGGTTGCTACTTTTACAAAATTTATTGCTCAGAAGCACATCAATATGAATATTATCGACACCTCTGGGAAGGGCGCTTATCTGTACATCGGGAATATTGCAGGGGCTAAGTCTGTACTGCGATGTAAGTAGCCAATTTTGATTAACTGTCACCCTTAGCAGATAGATAGTCACTACAACCAGCACAAAGCCCACAAGGGTGAGATTGAAGTTAAATACCCCTGCTACATCGATCTGAAGTGAATTTTGAAATCCTCTGAAAAATAGTAGATCAAACGCCGTAGAGAGAAGTGCTCCGGCAAGCAGATGCAGAGCCATGACAGGTAGTATGCGCAGGTAGTTAAGCCGCTCAATTTTCCAGATACTAAAGAGATATGCAGCGACTAAGAGACCCCATAGACCCCACAAATAGGGATCACTCAAGTGCCCCTCAAGTTGGGAGATAGAATATATTGCGCTCTTTGAGTGAATAAAATGGAGTTGTAAAAAGGAGAGCAACGTACCTTCAGGAATGGATGCAAAGAGAGTCGCCCACCGAGTCAACAGGCCGAGCACTATTATGGCTGCCGACAACCACACCATTCCAAACACGGGTCTTTTTACTAGCATATGAGTGTTCTGTAATTGTCCCTATTCCATGTCATTAAATGACTTTTTATATGCATCCATTGTTGCATAACTCCCTCCAAACTTCCTCATAAAAGTCGCTGCGATCAGCGTCTATTCATCTGCATAAATTTTATAACCCGAATCCCCCTCCGCCGGGAGTTTTAATGGTAAGGCGATCACCCGCTTTAAGGATAATATGCGCTTTACCACCAATAAGTTCATCATTAAGAAAATTCTCTCCCACCTTGCCATCTGCGCCACCAGCAAGCCCCCAAGGTGAATTAATGCGACGCTCGGTAAGCAGTGTCGCCTCAGCCGGTGCAAGGAACTCAAACTCACGTATCAGACCATTTCCCCCATTGCGTCGACCTTGACCGCCTGAATGGTCGCGAATGGCGTAACGGTTGATACGCACAGGGTAGTTCATCTCAAACACCTCGATGGGGGTATTGAGCGTATTGGTCATGTGGGTCTGCAATCCGTTTAAACCTCCCCCTTCACTGCCAGCCCCCATGCCACCACCAATAGTCTCATAGTAGTCCCAACTCTTTTCGTCTGGATGAGTCGCGCGATACCCCATCGCCAGATTATTCATACTGCCGTGACTCGCCGCTGGTATCCTGTCGGGGATCGCTTGTGATAGAGCCCCCGCTATCAGATCAACAACCCGGGTACTGGTCTCAACATTGCCCGCTGCAACAGCCGCAGGGCGTTCAGCATTCAGCAGGCAGCCTTTTGGCGCAGTAACGTGAATCGGCTTAAATGTACCGGCACAAGCGGGTGTGTATTCGGGTAGCAGACAACGAAACAGATAGTAGACCCCAGCGACCGCCACAGAGAGGGGGCAGTTCACGTTGCCCGATGTTTGGGCTGTCGTGCCGGTAAAATCAACCCGTGCAGACTGCTGATCAATAGTGACCGACACCACTAACAATAGTTCTTGGTTACCGAGGCCATCATCATCCAGATAATCCTCAAAAATATATTCACCCTGCGGGATTTTTGCCAGTTCGGTACGAGTCAACTTTTCAGCATACTCATTCAATGCAGCCACTGCCTGCTGATAATGATCGCTCCCCATCGTCTCAATCAAACTGGAAAGCCGCTCAAGACCGGTACGATTGGCACTTATCTGCGCTGAAAAATCACCATCAAGATGATGTGCGCCATCAATCTGTGCAAATATAGAGTCAATAAGGGTTTGGTTCATCTCTCCATTTTTAATGAGGTATGAAGGGGGAATAATCACTCCCTCCTCCTCCAGAGAACTTGAGAGCGGCATTGAGCC
>JAOTST010000185.1 GCA_029864785.1 Chromatiales bacterium
CCCTCACGCGGTTTTCCCTTGCGCCTCCCCTTGAATTTACTCTTGGGTTTAGCGCCCGGTTTTGTGCTTCCCTTTCTATTCGAGGAGGTCGATTTTACAGGAGTTCCTTCACCCCCGCTAAAGTGTTTTCGCTCATTTGAACGTTCTGAAAAGTGTTCGGCAGGCACTAGACACTGTTTACCACGGCCGATAAGGTCTTCCCGCCCCATCTCACGCAGGGCACTCCGTAGTAGCGGCCAGTTCTTGGAGTCGTGATAGCGCAGAAAGGCCTTGTGGATGCGCCGCCGTTTATCACCCTTGGGGATGACGATCTCTTTTGAGTCACGGGTAATTCGCTTGAGCGGATTAAAGCCGCTGTGATACATCGACGAGGCGATCGCCATCGGTGAGGGGATAAAGTTCTGCACCTGATCGAGGCGAAACTTGTTCTTCTTGAGCCAGAGGGCGAGATTGATCATATCCTCGTTGCGGGTGCCGGGATGCGCCGAAATAAAGTAGGGGATCAGGTACTGCTCCTTCCCCGCCTCTTTTGAGTACTTCTCAAACATCCGCTTGAAGTGGTCGTAGGTATCGATCTCCGGCTTCATCATCAGGTCGAGCACCTCGGGTTCGGTATGTTCCGGGGCAATTTTGAGATAGCCGCCCACATGGTGTGTCACCAACTCCTTCACATATTCAGGTGAACGCGCAGCCAGGTCGTAACGTAGACCCGAGGCGATATGTACCCGTTTAACACCTTTCACCTTACGCGCCTTACGGTAAAGCTCGATAAGGGGTCGGTGATCGGTGGTCATATTTTCGCAGATACCGGGATGAACACATGAGAGTCGACGGCAGTTTGACTCGATCTTGGGATCTCTACAGTGGAGACGATACATATTGGCGGTAGGACCGCCAAGATCGGAGATATTGCCGGTAAACCCAGGCGTGTGGTCACGAATCGCCTCGATCTCCTTCAAAACAGACTCTTCTGAACGACTCTGGATGATGCGCCCCTCATGCTCAGTAATCGAACAGAAGGTACAGCCCCCAAAACAGCCGCGCATAATATTGATCGAGAAACGGATCATCTCATAGGCGGGAATATTGGCGCTGCCATAGCTGGGGTGCGGTTTGCGGGTAAAGGGCTGGTCGTAGACCCGATCAAGCTCCTGAGTCGAGAGCGGAACAGGTGGAGGGTTGACCCACAGCTCACGCGAACCGTAGTTTTGAATCAGTGGACGGGCATTACCCGGATTAGTCTCATGGTGAAAGACTCGCGCCGCGTGGGCATAGAGGAGCTTGTCATCTTTAAGCTGCTCGAAACCGGGAAGCCGTACCACCAGCTTATCGCCCTTCACGCGAAACGACTCCTCCTCAATTTTAGAGTGGTCGATCTCCACCCACTCTTCAGGAACCTTATTGGTCAGATAGGCCGTTCCGCGCAGGTCATGAATATCTGAGATCTTCTCCCCCGCTGCGGCACGATGGGCTACCTCGACAATCGCCCGTTCAGCATTGCCATAGAGCAGCAGATCGGCCTTGGTATCGAGCAGGATAGAACGACGCAACTTGTCAGACCAGTAGTCATAGTGGGCCTGTCGCCGCAGGCTCGCCTCGATACCACCAATCACCACAGGTACCCCTTTAAAGGCCTCCTTCACACGCTGGGTGTAGATAACAACCGATCGATCCGGGCGCAGCCCACCGACACCATCGGGTGAGTAGGCATCATCAGAGCGTTTACGTCGATCAGCGGTGTAACGGTTGATCATCGAGTCCATATTACCGGCGGTTACCCCGAAGAAGAGGGTCGGCTTGCCGAGGATCCGAAACGCATCGGGATTATCCCATTTGGGTTGGGCGATAATGCCCACGCGGAAGCCGTGCGCCTCCAATAGGCGGCCGATAAGGGCCATGCCAAAGCTGGGGTGGTCGACATAGGCATCCCCTGTCACCAGAATGACATCGCAGGCATCCCAACCTAACGCATCCATTTCGGCACGCGACATCGGCAATACCGGTGCAGGTGTCACCCTTTTTGCCCAGTAAGGACGATGAGAGAATAGATCAGTGATTTGGGTCATATTAAAGAGTTTGTTTTAGGTAATCCATTTTCTCATAAATCAGATAAAATTTTGTTCTCACGTGAAAGAGCTGTATATTCCTACCCATATCTTCTAAATATTAATTAAGATTTAATGGAATCGATCATGAACTCACTCTTCAGCCGCATCATTTTAATGGCCGCTCTGCTCTCCATTTTCAATATCGCCTCTGCCAGTGACGGCTTACTCGATATTGAGGTGAGCCCCAATCATCTAATAGATGAGGAACAACCGACAACTGAAACCGGAGAACAGCAAGAAGGTACTGCGACCCATGGTGACCTCCTAGAGATCGAAACCAGAACCCAATCTATATCTCAAACGATGTCTAACAGGGAACTGGTTGATATCAAACTCCCATCCAAAGGGATGAGTAAATCAAAAGTTAAACGTGATTTTGGTAATCCTGTGCATATCAATCCAGCCGTCGGTAAACCGCCTATTTCAAGCTGGGTCTATGACAATTATACGGTCTATTTTGAGCACGAGTGGGTTATACATAGCGTACTCAATAAAAAATAGGTTAGTCAATTTCGTTGGGGACTAAACGCCGCTTTCGAACAGCACCGGCCAACTCTCGCAGCAACGGTTCGCTCTCGTCCCAAGAGATACAGGCATCGGTAATACTCTGTCCGTAAACCAGTTCCTGATCTGCACGCCAATCCTGCCGTCCGGCAACGAGATTACTCTCAATCATCACTCCGATAATGCGACGATCGCCATGGGCGATCTGCCCCGCTACATCCTGACCCACATCAATCTGCTTCTGATGACGCTTACTTGAGTTAGCGTGGCTAAAGTCGATCATCACTTGAGGGATAAATCCAGCCTTCTCCATATCTTCTGAAGCGATATTAATACTCTCTTTATCATAATTAGGACGAGTTCCTCCACGCAAAATGACGTGACAATCTTCATTTCCTCCTGTTGAAAAAATGGCCGATCTTCCCGACTTGGTCACTGAAAGAAAGTGGTGTGGCTGTGATGCCGAACGAATCGCATCAAAGGAAATTTTGAGCGTGCCATTGGTGCTATTTTTAAATCCAACGGGGCACGATAGCCCAGAAGAGAGCTCACGATGCCCCTGACTCTCAGTGGTCCGTGCACCAATAGCTCCCCAACTGATAAGGTCAGCAACATATTGAGGGCTTATCAAATCGAGAAATTCAGTTCCCGCAGGAAGCCCGAGATTATTCACATCCAGCAACAGCTGGCGAGCCATGTGCAACCCTTTATTGATATGAAAAGTGCCGTCAAGGTCAGGATCATTAATCAATCCCTTCCAACCCACGGTGGTTCGTGGTTTTTCAAAATAGACCCGCATCACAATCATGAGATCATCTTTAAGTTCATCACGAAGTGTTTTCAACTTCTCGGCATACTCACGGGCAGCAATCGGGTCATGAACTGAGCAGGGGCCAACGATCACGACAATCCGATCATCTTCGCCATGAAGGATTTTATGGATCTCCTGGCGCGCCTCAAAAACGGTCGTGGCGGCCACATCAGTAACCTCCAGCTCTTCTTGTAGTGCGGCAGGTGAAATAAGCTCTTTAATAGCGCGAATTCGAAGGTCGTCTGTTTCTGGTCTCATAGTGGTTATGCGCTATCTATTTTGGCTGCACGGAAAAAAAGATCAATTATACTCATGCAGCTCAGCACTACCACAACAATCCTCTATACCTACTCTATAGATATTCACAAATACAGGGAGAGACTATGCGAATTTTACACACCATGCTGCGTGTTGGAGACCTTCAACGCTCTATCAATTTTTACACCAACGTTTTAAAAATGGATCTACTACGACAGAATGAATATCCCGATGGAAAATTTACCCTGGCATTTCTGGGTTACGGTCAAGAATCTGATACAACACTCATTGAGCTCACCTACAACTGGGGCGTCAACAACTACGAAATAGGCACCGCTTTTGGCCATATCGCTCTTGAAGTGGATGATATCTATCAAGCCGTAACCGAAATAAAGTCACTTGGAGGTAAAATTATCCGGGATGCCGGTGCGATGAATGCTGG
>JAOTST010000005.1 GCA_029864785.1 Chromatiales bacterium
CAGCAATAAGTTGGCTGAAGGGAGCTGCAAATAGTAAAAATGCGGCAAAAAAATGGCTTAGATATGATTGTTTCAACATGATTAACTCCTCTATGGACTCTATTCTACACGACTCTAATCAGAATGCTTCGGTCGTTTATGTGCACGGGGATGTGCCCGGTCATAGACTTTAGCCAGATGCTGAAAATCGAGATGAGTATAGATCTGCGTAGTAGCAATATCGGCGTGTCCGAGTAATTCTTGAACGGCTCGCAGGTCACTGCTGGATTCAAGAATATGGCTGGCGAAGGAGTGGCGTAGCATATGCGGGTGAACCGGTATATCAAGACCCTGGTGGGCGGCCCATTGCTTGATACGCAGCTGTATCGCTCGTGAAGAGAGGCGTTGGCCACGGTTTGAGAGAAATAGTGCTTTTTCATCGCTCCCGCCATCCATGGCTCCCACGAAATTAGTACTTCCTTGTACGTCATCGCTCCCGCCATCCATGGCTCCTGCTAAATTAGTACTGCCCTGTACGTTACCGCTTCCACCATCCATTCCCTTCGTGAAGTTAGTATCGCCGTGTAGGCTACCTTTCTTGAGTAACTGATGACGAACAGCCAACCAGCGATTAATGGCTTCGAGAGCCTTGGAGCCAACGGGAACAAGACGCTCCTTACTACCCTTGCCGATGACGGTAACCGAGGCCGATTGTTGATCGATACTATTAAGATTGAGAGAGACTAGTTCAGAGAGGCGCAAGCCGGATGAGTAGAAGAGCTCCATGATGGCGATATCTCTCAGAGAGAGGGGATCATTTTGGTTAATTTTTAGTAACTGTTCAGTCTGTTCAATATCGAGGTTTTTGGGTAGGCGTTTATCACCTTTGGGCGCACGTACACCCTGTGCGGGATTATGATTAAGTACATCTTGTGTAATTAGAAACCGAAAAAAACTGCGTAGAGCAGAAAGTTCGCGCTGCAGTGTTCTGCCGGAGACCCCCTGTTGATGACGCCATATTACAAAATTACGAATTAGCGGATGTTTAAGTTGCCGCCAATGGAGAATATTACGCTCACCACAGAAACGGTTTAGTTGAGCAATATCTCGACGGTAATTATTTATTGTATGAGGCGAGTAACGGCGCTGCTGTAGAAGCTGAGTTAGAAACTGCTCAACAAACTCTTCAGCGCCGCTTTCCATTTTAACGTTCCATGTGCGAGACAAAAATGGTATTGATTACAGCACCGAGATGGTTAATGAAGACGGTGCCCATGTCGGGTGAGAAGCGTGTGGGATCAACGCTACCAATAGCGAGCATGCCTATAGGGCTGTTATTAAGACCATTGCCAGCTAGGGGGATAATTACAGCAGAGGCAATTTCTGAGGCGTGCTCTTCAAACAGAGCCTCTTTTTGTTCGTCGGTGAGTCGCCCACAAAAGCAGTTACATTTATCAAGAAGAGGCTTGAGTGATTTTAGGCTTGGAGCGTCAGGGTCAATAGCATTGGGTATTTTAAGCTCTCGATCATAGAGATGAATAATAACGGAGTCGGCATGAAAATCATCCAGGAGAGCGGAGCGCAGGTAACCTGTGGTCTGCTCCATACTGTCAGATTGAATGAGCAGGACGATCAGATGCTGTAGGCGAGTAAGGAGCTGCTCATTATTTTGGGCGGTCTGATGGAGTATTTTTAGTTGTTGCTCAGTTCGGGTTTTTTCTTCACGGAGCACCCCCATCTGCCGCTCAACAAGTGAGATTGCAGAGCCGGTAGTAGGATGTGGGAGTTTGATCTCGGAAAGTAGGCCGCTATTGTTTAAGAAAAAATCAGGATGATCGCGCAGATAGGTAGCGACATCCTCTTCTTTTATAGTGGTCACACCTTCAGTCTTGGCAGTTTGGCTCATATTTTAATCGTTCCTTTAAATACGGTTGTGGCGGGGCCGGTCATCCAAACGGGAGCCTCACCTTTTTGCCATTCAATCGTTAGTCTACCCGCCGGTAGTAAAACGTCAACTCTGCTATCAAGCTCTCCCCAGAAGATGCCGATGGCAACGGCTGCACAAGCTCCCGTGCCACAGGCAAGGGTCTCTCCTGCACCTCGCTCATAAACGCGCAGACGGATCTGGGTGCGTGAGAGGATCTCCATGAAGCCGACGTTGACGCGCTTTGGGAAACTGGAGTGGCGCTCAAGGATGGGGCCCCACTCAGCCACCGGAGCGTGCTCGATATTGTCGACTTTATAGACAATATGAGGATTACCCATAGAGACCGCCCCTACAGTAATATTTTGATCATCAAATTTTAGCTGATAGGTCGGGGCCATTGAGGGTGCAGAAAAAGGGAGTGATGCAGGATCAAAATTGGCTTGCCCCATGTTAACGCGAACTTCGCCATCCTCTTCGATATAGAGGGTAATAGTTCCAGAGATAGTTTCAACAGAGATCTCTCTCTTGTTGGTTAACCCCTCTTCACGAACAAAATGTGCAAAACAGCGAGCACCGTTACCGCACTGCTCTACTTCACCGCCATCGGCATTAAAGATGCGATAACTGAAATCAATATCTGTATGGGTACTTTTCTGAATAATTAAAATCTGGTCGCAACCTATACCAAATCGTCGATCGGCAATCATGCAAGCAAGCTTAGAAGTAATCTCAATATTCTGGGTAATAGCATTGATGACGACAAAATCATTACCGAGCCCATGCATTTTTGTGAAATTTAGATTCATGCGGCGATCATATTTACTAGACTAGTATAAAAGACTCTGTGAGGTAAGAGATTTATAGTGGAGGAAGAAAGATAGAGAGAACTCCGCCGCCCAAACGCCCATCATTTGCAAGCTTCATGTAACCACTATCTTTACCGTTGTTATGTAGTTTAGTAGAGATATCGATAAAGTGTATTCCTAACCCTGTTGAGCCTGTAGTAAAGTCAATTTCTGTTTTATGGTTGCCGTAGTCAAGCATCATATCAGGGTAGCCACGACCATTATCATCAATATCAATTCGTAGAAACCCATTTTCAACAGATGCGCTAATCAGAATTTTTCCATTGGTATAGCGGCTGGAATTAACGATAGTATTGTTGACAATTCCTGTTACAAGATTGGTATCAAAAGACCAATCAAGGGAATCATCACATTCGTAATCGATAGTAATTGAGCGACCCTTGAGCAGCGGGGCATTGAGTGTAATGCAGTCATCGACAAACTCGGAAACACTCTGTTGCTGAAGATAGGGTTCGTAATTTTCATTATCAATTCGATAGATAGCAAGGAGTTGAACCAAATTGTTACTGATGCGCTTGGTTTGATACTCAAGCTGAGAAAGTTCTTCGGTGGGACAGCTGTGTGTTTTATTATCGCCGGCTGCATCCATCATCATCTCCAGTGAGTTGAGTAGAACACCAATAGAATTTTTCACATCATGAATACTTGATGCGAGAATTTCAGAAAAACTATTATCTTTTTTGCTCATAGTAGTGACTATTTTTCCCTTTGCTTATTATAAAGATCCATTAATCGATTGAATGCAAAATTGTTGGGCTCACGTTCACGAATGAGCTCAATGGAGCTATTGAGAGCCATTTGATCGCTGGTCGAAAGCATCTGTTCTTTCATCTCCATCAAGAGCACCTGAATGTAATTGATGTGAATAGTGATGTTGTAAGGCATCTCAGTAAGCGCCGTCTTGAAAAGTTTTTTGGAGTCGTCAATTTTGCCACTCTTGGCAAGAGAGACGCCCTTATTATTGAGCCCGACAATCGTTTTGGATATAGAGCTAATAAATGAGCTGCCCTCATCGCTGATACTATGCTCATTAAAAACGTGCTGAACTTTCTCAAGCACATTTTTATCATGAAGATTATCTTGGGCGATATTTTTTAAAATAGTTTTACTTGATTCTGCATCACCATTGGTCATTAAAGCGGAAGAGAGGCTTACACCAACATCAATAGGAACCGGAGCACTTAAATTATTATAGAGCTTCGTCGCCTCCTTTAATGCCTGTTCTGCGAGGTCCTTATTACCCCTGGCAATTTGAATTTTATTTTCAGACAGGGCTAGGTAGATCTTTGACTCAGGGCGGCTGCGAAAGCGTTTTTTAGCCGAATTGATTAATTTTAATGCTTGAAGAGAGTCGCCTTTATCAAGATAGACATTAGCAAGAGTTGCTTCATTTTCGCCATCTTCATGTATGGAGTCGCGTGCCAATTTAACGACTCGGGTAAGCACATGAGAGGCGGTCTCCAGGTCGCCATTTTTATAGGAGACAAGGCCAAGCTGTCGTTGGCGAGGGACAATGTTTGGGGCAATGCTGGCCGCTATAGTTAGCCACTCTGTCGCTTTATCTAGATGACCTTGTTGCTCTTCAATTTTTGCAATCCAGTCATAGGCCGGGGTGTAGGTGGGGTGGCTTTTAATAAGGGCAAGAAAAACCGTTTGAGCCTCTTTATATGATTTATTTTTAAAGAGGATAATGCCGTGGCCAAATTGAGCCCAAGGCAACGCACTTTGAGAAAGTACTTCGCTATAAATCTTATCGGCAGCTTTTAGATCGCCAATTTTCTCATAGAGGCTGGCTTTTATACGGATAATTTGATTAAGGTTTTTTGGGGCTTTAGCAATGAGTAGGTCACACGTTTTTATGGCATTGTTATAGTTGAGCTGCTTAACCCATTTTGCAATTGGAGCGAGATTTCTTTTGCGTAATGCGATACGTTCAAGGCGTTTGCGCAACAGATCTTTATTAAATGGTTTGGCAAGATAGTCATCAGGTTCAGACTCAACGGCGCTCATAACGATCTCTTTTGAGCTCTCCGCAGTAATAATAACAAAGATAGAGGTATAGTCGATCAGCGAACTTTTTTGCGCCTCTTCAAGGACTTGTTGACCGTTTTTGCCCTCTCCCAGATTGTAATCACAGAGAATAATGTCATAGGTGTTAAGCTTCAGGTTGGCAATCGCATCTTTGCCATTATCGACCATATCAATTTCCCCTACCTGCAATGGCTCAAGCATCTGCTTAATCATGCTTCGCATGTCGGGGTAATCATCAACGATTAGCACGCGTCGATCTTTTAGAAGGTTTTCCAAAACTATTTAATTTAATATTTGTTGGTATGTGACAGAATATATTAGCGGAAATTTATTAGGTAATAAATCCCTACTCTCCAGTTTGTAACAGAGTCAGCGCTGTATTTGCATCGGCAATTAATGTGCTTTTGGGATAGGCGCTAATAAATTGACTAAACGCATTTTTAGCACCTTCAGCATTCCCCGATTCATATAGAGTAATGGCATTTTCAAAATCTTTTAACTCTTTCGCATCAATCTCTTTTTCAATACGTTCACCTTTCCAGTAGAGATCTTCTGATTCAATTAATGCACCGCGTACGCCACCAACAGCAGTTGTTGCAATTAATCTCTTTTTTGGTGTTAGTGTCTCAATTTTTTTTCTAAGAGCCTCCCATAGACTAATAGATTCCTTTTTTGGTTGCTCTATCTGTGGCTGTTCGTCAGCAGCATATAGGGGATTCAAGTAGAGGGTGATACCTAGTATTAGGGTTAAGCTTATGACGTTCTTCATAATAGTCTCCATGCTTCCGCTATAGTGTGTTTAGTAGCTCAAGAGCCATGACGCGATGTTTTTTCTTAATCGAGGGGTCAAGTTTTGTTGCTTTAATAAAGGCGGCCTTTGCTTTACCAATCTGTTTCAACGCCTTGTAGGTCTTTGCAAGGTTGATCCAGAGATGAGGATCTGCTGCATCACTCTCGGTTGCGGCAAGATAACTCTCGGTGGCCGCTTTAAGTTTCTCATCGATCACCAGCAAATTACCGCGATTGTTGAGGGCCGCAGCATTATTGGGCTCTACCTTGATGATCTTGTCAAAATATTTCATTGCCTCTTTACGATCCCCCGCTTTGGCGAAAATGATGCCCATCTGCAGAAGGGCATCCAGATCATTGGGATTCTCTTTTATAGTTTGTTGATAACGGCGAACCTTGGTTTGGGTACCGATTTTAAGAATACTCATATATTCGCCAGGGAAGCTCTTCTCGATACTCGCTCTTGATATGGCTGAAGGACTCCAGGTGGATTGAGGTAGGCTAGCCGGTTTATAGGTGCGCCACGAATCTTGAATATTGAGAAGGCTAAGTCCCTTTCCCTTCCATTGATAGTAGTTTTGACTACCAAGCTCCCACGCCTTGAGGAATGAGTTGCCTACCACGGTTGTTTCAATGGGGATCCAGAGCATCCCTTCGTGAATGACATACATATCATCCATGGTGTAACCATCACTATCCGCACGAATACCGGTATTAAACATCATGAGCATATGTCCCGGCACTTCAATTACACGTGTCTCTACGCCGAGACTCTCAAGTGATGCGGTATAGAGGGCGACCAGATCATCGCAATCCCCCGATTTGCGTTCAAGGGTTTCACGAGGATATTGAATATAGTCAACAAAGTCGGTCTTTCCAGAAGTTACTTGATAGGGATTAGTTGGATCTTGAATATAGGTGAGTCCAAGAACGCCAAGGGAGTTGAAGACGGCAGCAGCCCACTGTGCCTTTATTTTGGTCTCTTTAAATTGGGTTGCGACGGAACGTACATAGTTGATTAACAGAGGGTCCTTTGGCGTAATGAATGATGCAAATCGATCGCGATCATCCCAGCTTAGGCGGTGTTTCTCATAGACATTAATCGTATGATTTTTGCTAAAGCTCTTCTTTTCACCATTTTCAAAATAGGAGGCTGTCAGCTCAGTCTGCACGGGCGTATCTTCGGTGACATTGAGAATATTATTATTGAAGACGGCTTTAAGGGTGAGCTCCAGACTATCGCCGGGGGCGAGCTGATCGATTTGTGAACCTGTTGGGAAATCCATAAAGTCTTTCAAGGTGAAGCCAACCTTGATGTTTTGCATGATGTCGCCGGTGTTATTGGTCAGTTTAATCCGGCCAATGCTATCTTGTTCATAGATTTTGTAGGTGTTGGAGAAGACATCTTTCATCTCCAAAATATCAATTTCCAGTGGAGTGGTGGTAGCCACTAGAGTTGTCGCTGTTGCGGCAACTTTTTTTGATTCAATGCCATCGCTGCTGATTGCAGTGACATAGAAAGTGTAATCATTTTCGGGGTCTAGCGAACCGACAATAAATTCAGGTAGGCTGCTTTCGCCAATTTTGGAGAAGCCTTCACCACTTTTTTTGTAGATAAGATAGCTGCTGGAGTAGCTCTCTTCAAGGGGGTTCCAGCGGAGCTTCACCTGCCAGGCAGAGGGATGGGCGATTAAATTCTCTACTTCATGAGGGATGTATTTACGAGTTGAACTCGAAGCTACCTTTTTGAGTGTGCTCTCGTAACCTCGATTGGTTACCGTACTTACACGGTAGTAATAATCGTGATCTGCCTTGAGCCCTTTATCTATATATTGTGTTTTTTCAGTGCGGCCAATGGGCATAAACAGGCCGCTTTTGCTCTCTGCACGATAGAGTTGATAGTGATCGAAATAGGGAAGTTTAACCGGAGACCAGCGCACCTCAACAGCATGCATACCACCTTTGGTTGTGAGATTCTGTATGGCCGGTGGCTTATGCAGTGTAGTAAAGCGCTGTATACGCTTATTACCTGAATCCGCTATGGCAAAGGTAAAGGAGTCTTTGGCTGAGATAGACGTGGGTTGATTAAATTGGCCTATTCCTTTGCCAGTTACGCCCCATGAACGTAAAAAACCACCCGTTTTGTTATAGACCTTAACTTGGTTTTGATCGAGAAGAAGCACTTCATTATGAGTTGCTATTAAATCGGTGGGGTTGGAGAAATTTCCTGGGGCATCGCTTTTTTTGCTTTTAGCAAAATTTGACTTGGGTTCTCCTTTCGCGCTAAAGATTGAGATAGTACTGTTACCGCGATCAAGCACATAGAGGTTATCCATGGGGTCAAGAGCAATTGCGGATGGGTCTTGTAGCTTAATTTCAGGATTGATTGTGTCTCGTATTACGTTAAGGAAAATCCCTTCACTATTAAAGACCTGTATCCAGCTATTTCCGCGGTCAGCGACAAAGATGAGACCTGCCGATGATATGGCAATATCGACGGGCTCATCAAACATTCCAGCGCCGCTGCCGGAGGTGCCGAAGCTCGAGATGATTTCGCCTGAATTAGAGAGCTTTACAACTCTCTTTTTCTCTCTATCAATAAGCAGCATGCTGCTGTCGGGATAGATCGCGATGGCAACGGGGTCGAGCCCCTTAATTTTAATTTCGTTGGTAACGGTACCGTTCTCTATTTTGAGAATAGAGTGCTTATCTGGGTTGATTGCGAAAATGGTCTCTTTACCATTCCAGGCAAATTTAGTGATCTTGGTTTTGGTTTCACCCAACCACTCTATTGAGGTAGGGGTTGCTTGCCGCTGCCACTGCTGTAGTGGTTCGCCCGTTTCGGTTGAGAAGAGGTGAATGCTATTTGCCTTGGAGTCACCAACAAAAACCTTCTTTTTTCCATCGATGGCTAAACCTGACATGCTCATAAATTGAGCGCGCCCTTTTCCCTTGGAACCAAAGGTGGAGTCGAGCCGAAAATCAAAGTTGTATTTGTTGATCGTATAGCTGGCGATATTGGCTACGAAGATGCCGCTCTCTGAGATGTTGATCGCAATGGGTTCGCCACTGTTAGGCAACTTGTTGATATATTGGCCACTCTGAGAATAGATTTTGACCAGAGAGTCATCTTTATCCAGCACATAGATTCGTCCTAGAGCATCGAGCTCGATATCAATAGGCTCATCCAATTGGAAGGGAATCTTGCTCTTCTCTGCGACTTTCTGGTTGTGTTTGTTCTCGTTAATATCGAGTACCGTGAGAAAGACACCATTAATCCCGTAGAGTTGAATACGGCTGTTACCGCTATCGGCAACGTAGACGATACCGTCATAGATGGCTATTCCGTGTGGATTGTTTAACTGCATATCCCCGCCTCTGCCACCGAAGGTTCCCTTAAGCTCACCGTTGCGACTGAACATAGCGACCAGTTCGGTCTCACTATCAACGACATAGATGGTCTCTTTAAAGAGGGCGATGGCCTCAGGCTGTTCGAGAATGCGCTCACCACGGCTGTTTTTCGATGGTAGCGTTGCTAATTTCCGACCATTTTTATCCAGAACTTCAACGGAGCCATCTTCCTGTGCCACATAGAATCTATTTTCACTCCAGTGGAGTAACTTGACGCCCTTTCCCATAGGAACATCACTGATAAAGTCAACATTGGCGAGAGATGATGATGGTGGTAACTCTGGGGTACCCGCACAGGCGAAGAGGAACAGGGTCAAGATGGTGATGAGGATTTTATGCATTGGAAATATCATTCTTTTTATAGTGTGATTACGGGTAAGTATAGAACATCTATTTTAGCTCGGATTTAGTGAGTGTACTCAGAGAGGGAGTTGATGCAAAGTTATCATTCGAAATGGAGGCTATTTACTCTCCCGATCGTAGACACCATCCCACTCTGGAGGGGGTGAATTGTCGATAAAGAAGTCGCAGCGTTTGATATAGATCTGACATGGCTTGTCATCGGGGAGCATTTCGCGAAGGGAGAGAAAAAGCATCCTGGCGGCTAGCCACTTTTGAGCGCGGTAGAGTTGTAAGGCTCTTTGGAACTGCCTGATCTCCTCTTCGGTAATCTCTGACAGGGGGTCGATTAGCTCATAGATCGTGACGGGGATCTGCTTACCAATGACACGAATCTGATCGAGTTCGCGGTAGATAAATTTGTCACAAGTCAGTTGGTAGGTGTTGTCGGAGACCAGAAAATCGACACCATAATATTTGGCGGTGCTCTCAAGCCTTGCTGCGAGGTTAACGGTGTCGCCAATAACGGTGTACTCCAACTTTTTACCACGGGAACCAATATTACCGGCAATGACTTCACCACTATTGATACCACCCCTAAAAGAGAAGGGCTCCTCACCACTCTTCTCCCATTTTCTACATAGTTCATTAAGGGCCTGTTTCATCCCCAGCAGAGCCCCAACGGCACGTTTAGCATGGTCTGGCTGAGCAAGTGGTGCGCCCCAGTAGATCATAATGCCATCGCCAATGAATTTGTCGACGGTGCCGTCATAGTTGGTAATTACCTGCACCATCGCAGCCAGATACTCATTAAGTCGGCCGACCACCTCAAGTGGTGTGCGGCTTTCGGTAAAAGAGGTAAAGCCCTTAATGTCGGTGAAGATGATAGAGATCTCTTTACTATCTCCTCCGATTCTGGCGGCATCCGGGTCGCGTTCCAGTCGTGAGACCAATTTGGGAGAGAGATAGCTAGAGAACATGGAACGCATCTCACGAGCTCTGCGCTCAAGAATCAGATAACGGAAACTGCCGCCTACCAGCAATGATGCGACAGCGGCAATAAGTGGGTAGATCATACTGACCCAGTGCCCTTCAGTGAATAGCTGGTAGGTGAGCCAGATATATCCTGTAGAGAGAATAAAGGTGACGGGGATGGCACTGTAGAGTTTTAGACGTGCGGTGAGGTAGAAGGTTAAAAGCCCTAGCAGCAAAATAAATGAGATATCGATCAGAGCCTCAAAACCGGCCTGTCTGATAAAGCGACCGCTAATGATATTGTCGGCAATGGTCGCGTGGATCTCTACCCCAGGGGTGTTGCTATGAAAGGGGGTGACGCGCATGTCGTAGATGCCGAGGGCGGTCGCGCCCAGAAAAAGAATTTTATCTTTTAGCAGAGCAGGGTCGATCCGCCCAGCAGCGATATCACTAAAAGAGTATTGCGGATAGCTACCGGTAGGGCCGGTATAGTTAATCCACATGGTGTAACTTGCATCGACAGGAATGCTGTGACCTGCCAGCTCAATTGAAAACGGTTTTGGTGTGAGCGTCATATCATTGAGGGCAACCATCGCTCCCATCAATCCCAGTGAAGGCATGAGCTGATCTTTCTCTTTGATCAGTAGCATACTGCGGCGGTTAATGCCGTCCTCATCGGGGAAAAAATTGATGTGACCGATACCCATTGCGCTCTTTTCTATGGTGGGTAATGAGCGGGTGGTGCCAACGACTTGAAATTGCCGATTAAAGTCAAAGACAGTGGCAAGAATGATATTTCCAGCCTGGCTAATGGCCTTAGAGAAGGCCTGATCGGTTGCTTCGTTTTCAGATTCGGGGAAGAAGGCATCGAACAGAACAGCCTTTGCACCGGCGGCGGATAGATTCTCAATCAGGGGAATATAGTGGCGGCGGCTCCATGGAAAACGCCCAAGCTCGGCGATGCTCTTGTCATCAATGGCGATAATGGCAATCTGTTTATTGGGAGGAATCGCACCTCGGATATTCTTAAAACGCAGGTCATAGCTCTTAGCTTCAAAGGCCTCAATGAAGGGATTTTGATTGTAATAGAGGGCAACAACCGTAAAGGAGGTGATCAAGGCCAACAGAATTGAGACGATAGCCGACCGTCTATTTAAGAATTGGGTGGTCAGTTCTGATGGTGAGGCCATAGGTTTCCGGTTTCAGAGCATATTGCTTTGGACTATAGATGATTCTTGCGCCAAAGCCTATGGCGGTAGCTGCGGGAAACAGAGGGTGGCCTGATGTGATTAGGCTGGTTGGGTGGTGTCATCCTTGCAACAGAGGCTTGTTAGCTGACTCTCCTCCTTGAGAAGGGCCTCAAAATCTGTGACAGGGAGCGCCCTGCTGAAGAGAAAGCCCTGAATATCCGTACACTGGTGGTTCACGAGGAACTGCAACTGCTCCTCGGTCTCTACCCCCTCAGCAACAACCCTCAGCTGCAGGCTGTGTGCCATGTCGATAATGGCTGAGGTGATCGCCTCATTGTTATGATTTTTTGTAGCGTCCTTGATGAAGTCGCGATCGACCTTGAGGGTATCGATAGGTAGTGTTTTGAGGCTGCTCAGTGATGAGTAACTGGTACCAAAGTCATCAATGGCGACCTTGATTCCGAACTGTTCATTAAGCTTGTTGAGCTGTGCACTCGACAACGCCATACTTTGCATAAGGGTTGACTCGGTGATCTCCAGTTCTAACGTGTGTAGCTTCTGGTCGTAGCCGTTGTCGGTGAGAATTGCTCCTGTACGTTCAGCAAAGTTCTCTTGTTGTAGTTGATGGCCGGAGATGTTGACGGCAACGGCGATATCGCCATAGCCTGCCTGTTGCCAGGCAATTAGCTGTCGACATGCCTCGTTAAGAACCCACTCACCCACCCCAATAATGAGTCCATACTCTTCAAGGATGGGGATAAACTCTGCCGGACTGACCACTCCGCGCTGGGGGTGATTCCACCTCAACAGCGCCTCGGCAGAGATGATCTTCATCGAGTGACAGTCGACCTGAGGTTGGTAGAAGAGCTCAAATTCGTTACGTTCTAATGCATAACGCAGCTCAGTCTCCAT
>JAOTST010000186.1 GCA_029864785.1 Chromatiales bacterium
TACTGGGTAAAGATGAAGGTGGTCGTCATACACCATTCTTCAACGGATACCGTCCACAGTTCTACTTCCGTACAACCGACGTAACCGGTGCTTGTGACCTTCCAGAAGGAATCGAGATGGTTATGCCTGGCGATAACGTCAAGATGACGGTTAGCTTGATTAATCCAATTGCAATGGAAGAGGGTCTACGTTTCGCGATTCGTGAAGGTGGACGTACCGTTGGTGCTGGTGTTGTTTCTAAGATTATTGAGTAATCTCTAAAAACAATCCTGGTGCCTAGAGCCACACAGAGCAGTTTGCTCTGTGTGGCATTTAAAATTTAGGCCAGTGGCTCAATTGGCAGAGCAGCGGTCTCCAAAACCGCAGGTTGGGGGTTCGATTCCCTCCTGGCCTGCCATACAAAAGAAAGATATAACGACACACATATAATGGGTGACAAAATAAAATTAGCGGTAGCTCTAATCATTGCCATTGCGGCATTGGCGGGCTTTTATGTCTACGCGGAACAGTCATTATTGTTGCGTGTTGTTGGTCTATTGGTGGCAGTAGGTATTGCTGCTGCGATAGCCGTGCAAACCGAGGCCGGTAGAAATATCTGGTCATTTGGTCGTGGCGCTAGTGTTGAGATACGTAAGGTCGTTTGGCCTTCCCGTAAAGAGACTGTGCAGACGACCCTTATGGTGTTAGTAATGGTTGTTATCGTCGGAATTATCCTTTGGATATTCGATATGTTTGTTGCATGGGGTGTCGGTTATTTAACTGGCCAGGGGGGCTAAGTAGATGAGTCTACGTTGGTACGTTGTTCACGCCTACTCAAATTTTGAAGCGCGTGTAAAGCTGTCTCTGGAAGAGCGTATTGAACGCTTTGGGGTTCAGGATAAGTTTGGTGAGATTCTGGTTCCAACCGAAGAGGTTGTTGAGATGCGCGAAGGACAGAAGCGCAGCACTTCACGTAAATTTTTCCCAGGATATGTTCTGGTTCAAATGGAGCTGGATGATGAAACCTGGCACTTGGTAAAGGATATTCCTCGTGTGCTCGGCTTTATTGGTGGTACAGCAGATCGTCCTGCTCCTATTAGTGAAGATGAAGCTAATCGCATCCTTAATCGCATTCAGGAAGGGGTTGAGAAGCCACGTCCCAAGGTGCTCTATGAGGCAGGGGAAGTGGTACAGATTACCGATGGACCATTCAATGACTTCAGTGGAGTTGTTGAAGAGGTTGATTATGAGAAAAATAGACTGCGGGTTGCTGTTTCCATCTTTGGGCGCTCAACACCTGTAGATCTTGAATTTGGACAGGTTGAGAAGGCCTAAGCAGAGCCTCTTTACTTTATATTAAACTAAGCCAACACGGGGAGCCGAATAGGCGTTTGCACCCGAGGAGAATATATTATGGCTAAGAAGATAGAAGCATATATTAAGCTTCAAGTGCCTGCCGGTCAGGCCAACCCCAGTCCACCCGTTGGTCCTGCGTTGGGTCAACATGGCGTGAACATTATGGAGTTCTGTAAGGCATTTAATGCTCAGACTCAAAGTGTTGATCAAGGGCTACCAATCCCTGTCGTTATCACAGTTTATAATGATCGTAGCTTTACGTTTGTTACCAAGACACCTCCTGCATCGGTATTGCTGCTGAAGGCGCTAAATCTTAAAAGTGGGTCGGCTGTACCGAACCGCGACAAGGTAGGTAAGGCGACTCGTGCACAGCTTGAAGAGATTGCTACGATGAAAGATCCTGATCTAACGGCCGCTGATATGGATGCTGCTGTACGCACTATTGCAGGTACTGCACGTAGTATGGGTATTGAGACAGAGGGAGTTGAGTAATGGCTAAGTTATCAAAGCGCGCTAAAGTTATTGCTGAGAAGGTTGAGCTTGGAAAGGTCTATACAATTGATGACGCCATTGCTTTGCTGAAAGAACTTCCTGCTGCAAAATTTGTTGAAGCCATTGATGTGAGCATCAACCTCGGTGTTGACTCTCGTAAATCTGATCAGGTGGTTCGTGGTTCTAGCGTTCTTCCAAATGGTACAGGTAAAGATGTTCGCGTGGCTGTTTTTACCCAGGGCGAAAATGCAACTAAAGCGACTGAAGCGGGTGCTGACATTGTCGGTATGGATGATCTTGCTGAGCAGGTCAAAAAAGGTGAGATGGACTTTGACGTCGTTATCGCTTCGCCAGATGCGATGCGCGTTGTCGGTCAGTTGGGTCAAATCCTCGGGCCTCGTGGTCTGATGCCTAACCCAAAGGTAGGCACAGTAACTCCAGATGTGGCTACCGCAGTTAAGAATGCAAAGTCGGGCCAAGTACGTTTCCGTACCGATAAGGCTGGCATCATTCACTGCTCAATTGGCAAGATTAATTTTGAAGGTAATGCGATTAAAGAGAACCTTATTGCTCTGGTTGCAGAGCTTCATAAGCTCAAGCCTAGTTCGGCTAAAGGCATCTATCTGAAAAAAGTTTCGCTCTCCACCACTATGGGTGCAGGCATATCAATTGAAACAGCCTCGCTAGAACTCTAGTCGAGCTGAAAAGAGATTTTTGGTAAAGGAGCCTGAGTGATCAGGCTCCTTTACTAGATTTACGGCAACCGGATTTTATCCGGTCTCGTCGAAGACCGCAGGTGAGCTCCCGATGTTTGGGTACTCTTAATTCCGTAAGGGCCAGCGTAGATGGTGTTCCGTATCAGATTTTCTGAAAGGAATCACTGTGGGGAGATAGTTCATTTATTTGAGCCATCTCATAAAAAGTGATGGAAGCTTTATGCTTCCGTAATTTAAAGAGGTAATTCGCGTGGCGCTTAATCTTGAACAGAAAAAGAGCATCGTGACTGAAATTACCGAAGTTGCAGAGACCGCTTTTGCGGCCATTGCTGCTGACTACAATGGGCTGACTTCAACCCAGATGACTGAACTGCGTGCCAAGGCACGTGACGGTTCTGTTTACCTGCGTGTTGTTAAGAACTCACTGGCTCGTCGTGCGTTTGAAGGATCTGACTTCGAATGTATGAATGAGGCGCTGATAGGTCCAATGGTGCTGGCATTCTCCATGGAGGATCCCGGTTCAGCAGCTCGCGTACTAAAAGAGTTTGCGAAAGAGAACGACAAGCTGGAAGTAAAATTGATCGCCCTAGGTGGTCAACTTCTTGCAGCATCCGATCTTGATCGTCTCGCAAGTATGCCTACCAAAGACCAGGCGATCAGCATGCTGATGTCTGTGATGAAGGCACCTGTCGAGAAGCTTGCCAGAACCCTCAACGAGGTTCCTGGGAAATTGGTTCGCACTGTGGCAGCAATCAAAGATCAGAAGGCGGCTTAATCGTCATACTGCTGGTTTTTGGATTGTTGTAGCTTCGTGTAATGAAGTATTGATTTTAGAAAATTTGATTTTTGGAGTAAGAAAATGGCTGTATCAAAAGATGATATTTTAGAAAGCATCGCGAACATGAGCGTGATGGATGTTGTTGAACTAATCGAAGCAATGGAAGAGAAGTTTGGTGTCTCTGCTGCTGCTGCGGTTGCTGCTGCACCTGCTGCTGGTGGAGATGCTGGTGGCGCTGCTGCCGAGAAAGACGAGTTTGACGTTATGTTGACTAGCTTCGGTGAGAAGAAAGTTGGCGTTATCAAAGCCGTTCGTGCAATCACCGGTCTTGGCCTTAAAGAGGCAAAAGATATGGTTGAGAGCGCACCTGTAGCAGTTAAAGAAGGCGCTACTAAAGACGAAGCAGCCGACGTTCAAAAGCAGCTTGAAGAAGCTGGTGCGACTGTCGAGCTTAAGTAATATTTATTACTTTATGCGACTTGTTGTCGGGTCTGATTTTATTGAGGGCTCGATAGATGGGATGGATTCCCATAGAACAAAGACACGGATTGTCGGACAGTAATTTGAGAATGGCTGGCGGTTTTTAACCGCCGGCCTTTTCTCGCTGAATGTCCAACTGAATTCTAAAACCACATGTTATGTAACATGTGGCCGAGGAGCTGGATTCTAGTGATGAGCACTGTGGAGACTTTTGTTTCTGTAGTGTATTGATTGACTGAGGAGAAGTGATGGCCTACTCATACACAGAGAATAAACGGATTCGTAAAGATTTT
>JAOTST010000006.1 GCA_029864785.1 Chromatiales bacterium
GGAACCACTTCCGAGTGCGATGCCTATTTTGGGTCTATCTCTTGTTGGTATCGTCATGATCTCTACCTTTGGCATTTTGGGGCGCGATACTTAAATTACGCCCTGTTCCTGTAGTCGCAATTAAAAGAGAGGATACCCTAAATGGCTGAATGGCGGCGCGCCCCTTTTCTTTTATGGGCTGGCTACAACTCAGTGGCCAAGCTGATAGAATTGGTCAATGATTGAATCATCCCGAATAGAGAGCGAGCATGGCTGGACACAGTAAATGGCCCAGCTGGGTTAATCATCTATCGTCGCAGAGCGTTTTAAATGTCACTTATTCTAGGTATTGACCCAGGTTCCCGGATTACCGGTTTTGGTCTGATCGAGATCAATGGTTCAAAATTGAATTATGTCGAGAGCGGCTGTATTCGTACCGGTGGTGGTGAATTTCCAGGGCGACTCAAGATCATCTTTGAAGAGATGGTGACAGTGGTTGAGACCTATAAACCCGACGTGGTCGCCATTGAGCGTGTCTTTATGCACCGTAATCCGGACTCTGCCCTCAAGCTGGGGCAGGCGCGGGGAGCGGCGATTTGTGCCGCAGTGACCAACAATCTTGAGGTCAGTGAGTATTCACCCGCAGAGATCAAACGAGCGACAGTGGGTAAAGGAAACGCCAATAAAGAGCAGGTTCAACATATGGTCAAGGCGCTGCTCAATCTTCCGGGAACACCCCAGGAAGATGCCGCCGACGCACTGGCGATTGCCATCTGTCACGCCAATACGGGTGAGATGATGAGCCAGCTTGGTGCGGCGGGTGCAGTCAATCTTAAAGGACGTAGAAGAGGACGTTATAGATGATAGGACGATTACGCGGTGTATTGGCCGAGAAACACCCACCCCAACTACTGATCGATGTGGCCGGTGTCGGTTACGAGGTGGAGGCGCCCATGAGTACCTTCTACCAGCTACCCGAGGCGGGGCAGGAGCTTACCCTACTCACCCACATGGTAGTGCGTGAAGATGCGCAGCTACTCTACGGTTTTGCCAGCGAGAGTGAACGACTCTTTTTTCGTACCCTGATTAAGGTGAACGGAGTAGGTCCAAAACTTGGGCTGACGATCCTCTCGGGGATATCTGCCGATGAGTTTGCCCGTGCCGTGCAGGATAATGATTCAGCGGCGCTGGTACGTCTGCCCGGAATCGGTAAAAAGACCGCCGAGCGGCTGATTGTTGAGATGCGTGATCGGTTGGGTGATTGGCAGCCCGTAGCGACGCTACAGCCGGGTTCTGAGTCGGTAATTGTCAAAGCAAATGCGGTTCAGGATGCGGTGAGCGCCCTGATCGCGCTCGGTTATAAGCCGCCGGAGGCGAGTCGTCTGGTGGGGCAGGTCGATACGGATGGTTTGGCGAGTGAAATGATCATCAAAGCGGCCTTGAAAATATCGGTGACTTAACGAGGTTTTTATAGGACAATGACTGTCTCTGTACCTTTTGGACAGAGAAATTCATGTATCAACGGGCGGATCTATTCCAGCTCTTGATACGTTTTAAATGCCACCGCAATGTGGCCGTAGTAAAAGTATTATTGAGGTTTATATGTCTGACGAATTAGTCACTGGTGTTGTTAAATGGTTTAACGACGAAAAGGGTTTCGGTTTTATTGAGCAAGAGGGTGGTGCTGACGTATTCGTCCACTTCCGTGCTATCAATGGAGAAGGCCGTCGCTCACTGAAAGATGGCCAGAGTGTCACTTTCAACGTAGTTAATGGTGAGAAGGGACTCATGGCTGAGAACGTTACTGGACAGTAAGCCTACAGTCATAGAGTTGGCCATGGAAGGCCATCTTCTATACAAATTAACAGGATGTTCATATTTTTATAAACCTCTCCCTATTGGAGTGCAACTGATTAATGATTGAGTCTGATCGCCTAATCACCAACACAACCATCACAGAGGAAGAGGCTCAGGATCGTGCCATACGTCCGAAACAGCTGGACGACTATATTGGCCAACACAAAATCCGCGAACAGCTCTCGCTCTTTATCGATGCCGCACGTCAACGTGAAGAGGCGCTCGACCACCTCCTTTTATTTGGCCCTCCCGGTCTCGGAAAAACGACTCTCGCACACATTGTTGCCAATGAGTTGGGGGTTAATATGCGCCAGACCTCTGGCCCCGTTTTAGAACGCCCCGGTGACCTTGCTGCACTGCTGACTAATCTTGAACCGCACGATGTCCTCTTTGTTGATGAAATCCATCGCATGAGTCCGGTGATTGAAGAGGTGCTCTATCCGGCGATGGAGGATTACCAGATCGATATCATGATCGGCGAGGGCCCTGCGGCGCGCTCGATTAAGCTCGATCTGCCGCCATTTACACTGGTAGGAGCCACTACCCGCGCGGGGATGCTCACCTCTCCGCTGCGTGATCGCTTTGGGATTGTGCAGCGGCTGGAGTTTTATGAGAGTAGTGATTTGGCCAAAATTGTCACACGCTCGGCGGGTATCCTCGGCGTTAAAATTGAGAGCGAGGGTGCCAGAGAGATCGCAACCCGGTCACGCGGCACCCCCCGCATCGCCAATCGCTTATTAAGGCGGGTTCGTGACTATGCCGAGGTGAGAGCGGATGGTGTCGTCACCGCCGATATCGCAGTCAAGGCGCTCGATATGCTTGATGTCGATAGCAACGGTTTTGATATGCTCGACCGTCAACTGCTATTGGCGATTATCCAGAAATTTGATGGAGGCCCTGTAGGGGTCGATAATCTCGCTGCGGCAATTGGAGAGGAACGGGGCACTATCGAAGATGTGCTCGAACCCTATCTGATTCAGCAGGGATTTATGATGCGTACCCCACGGGGGCGCGTTGCTACCAACACCGCCTACCTCCACTTTGGTATGGTGCCTCCAAAACTGCCCGATCAAGGGACAGCGCAGCAGGAGAAGCTGGTTTAATGACGGTGGAATTTTCCTGGCCTGTGCGTGTCTACTACGAGGATACCGATGCTGGGGGCGTGGTTTACCACTCCCACTATCTCAATTTTATGGAACGTTGTCGCACCGAGTGGTTGCGTGAATTGGGGTATGAGCAGGATGATCTTATTGAGAGCGAGAAGTTGATCTTTGCGGTACGTTCCGTTGAGGCCGATTATCGTAAACCGGCGCGCTTTAATGATGCGTTGACGGTCACGGCAGTGGTGCAGAAATCGGGTAAGGTGAGCATCAATTTTAGACAAACGATTTTACGGGGTGATGAGCTGTTGTTTGAAGGAACCGTGCGCATTGCATCGCTTGATTCGGTAACACTACGACCCAAGGCGTTGCCTGAAAAAATGGTTATGAAGTTAGAAAAACTTAAACAAGATTAAGGTTAGAGAAGAGGTCTATGAACGAAGAGTTATCGATCTGGTCACTATTTATGGAGGCGAGTCTGCTGGTGCAGATGGTGATGTTTCTGTTACTTGTTGTCTCCGTCATATCGTGGACCATTATTATCGAGAAATGGCGTGCCCTGAAAGAGGCGCGTGAAAATTCGATCACCTTTGAAAATCGTTTCTGGTCGGGGATCGATCTGGTCGACCTCTATAAACAGATTTCACCGGATAAAGAGACTCTATCGGGCATTGCTGCAATGTTTGAGTCTGGTTTTGGTGAGTATGCGCGCCTAAAAAATCAGGGCGGTATGGAACCGATGGATATTGTCGAGGGGGCGCAGCGCTCGATGCGCGTGGCGATGATGCGTGAGTTTGACCGTCTTGAATCACACCTCGCCTTTCTTGCTACGGTTGGTTCTACCAGCCCTTATGTCGGACTGTTTGGAACAGTCTGGGGCATTATGAATAGTTTCCGTGCCCTCGGTAGTGCCCAGCATGCGACCCTTTCGATGGTCGCACCCGGGATTGCCGAGGCGCTGGTGGCGACCGCAATGGGTCTCTTCGCAGCGATTCCTGCGGTCATCGCTTATAACCGTTACTCCAATGATCTTGAGCGCCTTGAGAACCGTCTGGAAAATTTCAAAGATGAGTTTGCTACCTTGTTGCAGCGCCAGGTTCACGTTAAGTAGTTGGGGATTGTTGAACGATGAGCCGTCGACATCGCAGAAAGGTGATGGGTGAGATCAATGTGGTGCCCTACATTGATGTGATGCTGGTGCTGCTGGTTATCTTTATGGTGACCGCTCCGATGCTGACCCAGGGCGTTAAAGTAGAATTGCCTCAAGCCGACTCTAATCCCGTGGAACAGAGTAGTGAAGAACCCTTAGTGGTGTCGATTAATCGCGAGGGGAAATTCTTTCTCAATATCGGCGGTGAGGCCGATGAACCACTCGATGCTCAGACGCTCTCGTTAAGAGTAGCTGCGATGCTACGTCTGCACCCCAAACAGGCGGTTTATGTTCGCGGTGATGATCAGGTTCCTTATGGTCGGGTCGTTGAGGCGATGGCGCTGATCCAGCAGGCGGGCGTTCCGAGCGTTGGCCTGCTAACCAAACCGGCAGACGATCTTAAATGAGTAATCGCTGGCGCTTGGCTATCGCCGGTTCGGTTGTGGTTCATATTGTGCTGGCGCTATTTCTCGGTGTGAGTATCTCCTCTAAACCGACCACTCATCAGCTCTCCGTACAACCGAAAAAAGAGGTGGTGCAGGCCGTTGCGATCAATGAGCAGCAGATCCTCAAAGAGATTGAGCGGCGTGACAATATTGAGAAGGCTGCAAAGAGAAAAGAGTCTAAGCGTAAAAAACGTCTGGAACAGGAGGCAGCTAAGGCCAAAAAATTGCGCAGGCAGGAGGAGCGTAAGATAGCGGCACTTAAGGCGAAGGCCAAAAAAGAGAGAGCCAAACAGCAGGCGGCAAAGAAGCAGGCAGATAAGCGACGCAAAGAGGCGGAGGCACAAGAACAGCAGCAGATTGCTAAGCTAAAAAAAGAGCAGAAGAGCCTCCAGCAGCAGAAGCAAAAAGAGCAGAATCAACTCCAACGGCTTGCAGAGCAGCGTAAAGTCGAGGAGCTGAAGCGAGTGGAGACTGAAAAGAGAGCGGAAGAGGCCAAGCAGAAAAAGGTAGAAGATAGACGGTTAGCCGCAGAGAAAGCCGCCTTTGAGAAAAGGTTGGCTGAGGAGCAAAATCGTCTACAGCAAGAGTCCAATAGGGCGCAGCAGCGTAAGCTTGCTGTTGAGAAAAATCGTTACATGGCACTAATTCAGGAGAAGGTCGTGCGTAACTGGGTGAAACCATCAGGTACAACCTCGGGAAATAGCTGCAAAGTTTTGGTACATCAGATTCCCGGTGGCGAGGTAATTGATGTTAAAGTTACGGCTTGTAGCGGTAGTGTGGCCTTCAAAAATTCGGTTAAAAGCGCAGTTTATAAAGCTTCTCCCTTGCCAGCACCCTCTACTAAAGAAATTTTTGATCGAGAGATAGTATTTACATTTAAGCCATGATGAAAAAATTGCAAAATCTATTCATATTGTTGTTCTCTATTGCGACAATAACGCTCTCTCCGGTGCTGCATGCCAGACTCAATATTGAGATCACCGGTGGCGCAGAGGGAGGTTTACCGATAGCGGTTGTTCCTTTTGCATGGGAGGGCGAAGGCGCTGCCCCGGAGCAGATTGATGCGATTATAAAAAATGATCTGGGGCGCAGCGGACAATTTACCCCACTGGATGCCGAGCGAATGATCGGTACACCTGCGACCGGTAATATGATCGATTTTGCACTCTGGCGGCAGACCGGAATTGATAATATTGTGGTAGGGCGTATTCAGCCCAAAGGGGCGGATCAATTTGTGATTCAGTTTCAGCTGTTTGATATTCATCGCGCCAAACAGTTGAGTGGTTACAGCATTCCCACCGACCGGGCATCGCTGCGTCAAACGGCTCATCAGATCAGCGACATTATCTATGAGGCCCTTACGGGGATGAAGGGAGCGTTTACCACGCGTATCACCTATGTGATGGTTGATAGCATCGGCAAACAGCGGAGTTATCGTCTGGCGGTTGCCGATTCCGATGGCTTTAATGAGCAGATTATTCTCTCATCGAAAGAGTCGCTGATGTCTCCTTCATGGTCTCCCGATGGCAAGCGACTCGCCTACGTCACTTTTGAAGCGGGGCACTCGCAGATCTATGTGCAGCGGTTAGTGGATGGTCAACGTGAGATGGTGGCCGATTACGCGGGGCTCAACAGTGCTCCAGCGTGGTCACCTGATGGTAAACAGTTGGCGCTAACCCTCTCCAAGGATGGCAATGCAGAGATCTATATCTTGACCTTGGCGACTAAAAAATTGGTACGGGTATCGCGCAGTAATGGTATCGATACCGAGGCCACCTGGCGGCCAGATGGTAAGGGGCTTGTTTTTACGTCGGATCGTAGTGGTAAGCCGCAACTCTATAGTGTTGTTATTGAACGTGGAAAACCGAAGGGGCGGGCAAAACGGCTCACCTTTGAAGGTCGCTACAATGTGCGCGCTGCATTTTCACCAGATGGTAAACAGGTTGCGATGATTCATCTTGATATGGGTGGATATCGTATTGCTGTTCTGGAGTTGGATAGCGGAAATTTGCGAGTTTTGACCGATACTACCCTTGATGAATCACCCAGTTTTGCGGCAAATGGTAGTATGATTATCTACGCTACCGATGTGGGGGGGCGAGGTGTTTTATCTGCGGTTTCGGCCGATGGGCGCGCCCATCAACGATTGCAATTAAATGAGGGCGATGTGCGTGAGCCTGCGTGGTCACCCTACCTTCAGTAAACGTATGTACTTACCTTTATATCCGATAACAGTGTCATTTTCGTGCTCAAATGGTTAGATATTATCCTCTTCGTGCGAATAGGCTCCATTCGGGAATAAAATTTGAAAACTGGATATAAATTAATTTTGAGGAGCAGCAATGTTTAATCGACTTCATCTCTTGACCCGACTCTCTGTGGTAACCGGTCTCATTGTTTTATTGGGAGCCCTCTCGGGCTGTGCGAGCGATGCAGAGATTGCAGCTGCGGATGGTGAGCAGGCAGGAACCTCTGCGGTAGAAACACCAGAAGGTGGGGATAACTCTGCACAAGGTGCATCATCAACAGGGGTTGCTATTGATAGCCGTTGGAGCGGACGTCCCATCGCTGAAGTTTTGAGTGACTCATCAAGCCCCCTGTCAACGCGCGTTTTTTACTTTGGCTTTGATAGCAGTACAATCAGTCCTGATGACCGTGAGGCTTTGACTCAACACGCAGAGTTTCTTTCAAGTCATCCTGACCTTAGTGTGACGATTGAAGGGCATGCTGATGAGCGTGGTTCAAGAGAATATAATCTTGCTTTAGGAGAACGTCGCGCCAAGGGCGTTGAGCGTCTTCTATCGCTGTTGGGGGCAGATAAGTCACAGCAACAAGTGGTTAGTTTTGGAGAGGAGCGTCCCACGGCTCAGGGACATGACGATAGTGCATGGCATTTTAATCGTCGGGTAGAGCTTCTTTACACGGGTTACTAGACCGCACTACAGGCGATCTGAGCGGTTATAGATATTAGGTATATTATTAAAAGGTATGAGGCTGTGAATTTTAAAAATTTGCTTGGAGTTGGGCTCCTTCTGGGGTTGATGGGCACAACTGCGATTGCAGCCACCATAGAGGTGCTCCCCTCTGTTGAACAGCGTCTGATTAAGTTGGAGCATCAGATCAACAATCAAGCCCTGTTAGAGTTGCTTGATCGTATTGATTCGTTACAAACAGAGTTGCAAGAGATGCGCGCCCTTTCTGAAGAGCAGACGCATCAGATTGAGACACTTAAGCAGCGTCAGCGAGATCTCTATCTCGATCTGGATCGTCGCCTGTCACGGGTGGAGCGGGAAGGTAGTAGGGCATTGCCGGTAGTGACTCCAGGTGAGGATGGTCAACCAGGCTCTTCGGTACTGGTTGGTGGTGGAGAGCAACCTCTTGTTGCTGGTGAGGGCGTCAAGACGATCCCTCAAGATACTCCAGAAACAGACGCTTTAGCTGAGGAGAGGGCTGCATATCAGAAGGCATTTAATCTATTACGGCAACTACAGTATGATCCTGCAACAGCCGCTTTTCAGAACTTTATTAAAAAATATCCCAAAGGGCGCTATGCCCATATCGCCCAATATTGGCTAGGCGAAGCCAGTTATGCGCGACGTGATTTCAAGCAGGCGATCGTGGATTATCAGCTTTTAATCGATCACTATCCTCAGAGCCCCAAGCTAGCCGAGGCGATGCTTAAGATGGGATACAGCCGCTGGGAGTTGAAGGCGGTAATTGGTGCGAAGACGGTCCTTGACCAACTGGTCTCAAAATATCCGGATTCGCCCGAGGCGAAGCAGGCGCAACCGCTTTTAGAAAAACTCAATCGACGCCTGAAGAAGTAGTTTTACAGCGATGGTTAAAGAAGAGTATCGGTTACGTATTACCGAGGTATTTCTGTCACTACAGGGTGAGTCAGATACCGTTGGCTGGCCGACGGTGTTTATTCGTCTGACAGGTTGTCCGTTGCGCTGCAATTATTGTGACACCGAATACGCCTTTACTGGGGGAGAGTCCCTGACTCATGATGAGATCCTTGCAAAGGTTGCAGATTTTGGCGTGCGCCATGTCTGTGTCACCGGAGGGGAGCCCCTGAGTCAGAAGGGTGTTCAGCTGCTGATGCAGCAGCTCTGTGATCTGGCGTATCAGGTTTCACTTGAGACCAGTGGTGCCCTCGATATTGCCTCAGTTGATAAGCGTGTTTCGGTTGTTATGGATATCAAGACCCCATCATCGGGCGAGGTCGAAAAGAATCTCTACAGCAACATCGACCATCTAAAAATAGATGACCAGATCAAACTGGTGATAGCCGATCGAGCCGATTATGAGTGGAGTCGAAAAATTATCGATGAACGTGGTTTGAGTGATCGAGCGGCAGTGCTTCTATCTCCTGCATTTGGTCAGCTGGATCCTAAAGAGTTGGCTCAGTGGATTATCGATGATCGGCTCAATGTGCGCTTTCAGTTACAGCTACACAAAATTCTCTGGGGGGATGAACAAGGGAAATGAGTAATCACGTTAAAAAGGCTGTTGTACTGCTATCCGGTGGCCTCGATTCGGCGACTGTACTAGCTATGGCTCAAGCAGAGGGTTTTGAGTGTTATGCCCTCAGTTTTGATTATGGCCAGCGCCATCATAGTGAGCTACAGGCCGCAGATCGCGTAGCTGAGTCACTGGGAGCCAAAGAGCATCGCCTGTTTGATCTCAACCTGCGTCAATTTGGGGGATCGGCACTGACTGATGATGCCATTGATGTCCCCGACGCCGCTGTTGATGGTGAGGATAATGGTATCCCTGTCACCTATGTTCCCGCCCGAAATACGGTTTTTCTCTCGTTGGCACTGGCGTGGGCTGAGGTACTTGGGGCAATGGATATTTTTATTGGGGTCAATTCGGTCGATTATTCGGGATATCCCGACTGCCGTCCTGAATTTATTAGTGCCTATCAAGCTATGGCCAACCTCGCCACTAAGGAGGGGATTGAGGGTGATGGTTTTCAGATTAACACACCGCTTATCTCATTGACCAAGGCACAAATCATTCAAAAAGGGAGTGCTCTTGGGGTCGATTATGGTCTGACCGTCTCCTGTTACAACCCAGATGATGAGGGGCGTGCCTGTGGCCAGTGTGACTCCTGTGCTTTGAGGCGTGCAGGTTTTAGTTCGGCCAAAATAGAGGATCCCACACGCTATCGTTGATATTTCTGATTAATAGAGTGTGATATATTTAAAAAATAATAATGATGAGAAATCAGCAGGAAGGAAATAGTAGTTGTTGCTGTAATTTACTTATATAAGAGGTTGTCTGATGCAATTTGAAAGTTTTATCGGAGCGGAATCCGCTCTATTGTGGGGAACATTTTTGATCGCTACGATCATGGGTGCGGTCGTTAATAAGACCAATTTTTGCACCATGGGTGCGGTTTCCGATTGGGTTAATATGGGGGATATGTCACGGATGCGTGCATGGTTTCTCGCAATGGCCGTTGCCATGCTCGGTGTCTCTATTCTTGAAGGCATTGGGGCAATTGACCTTAATGGTTCTTTTCCCCCTTATCGTGGCTCGCAGTTGATTTGGGCCGAAAATCTGTTGGGTGGTATCCTCTTTGGAATTGGTATGACCCTCGCTAGCGGCTGTGGAAATAAGACGCTGATTCGTATCGGTGGCGGTAATCTGAAATCAATTATGGTGCTTATAGTGATTGGGGTTATTGCCTACTTTATGACCAATCCTTTCTCCGATAGTGATCAGACGCTCTTTTCGATTATTTTTTATGATTGGATTCGCCCTCTGGCGATTGATCTCAATAGTCAACAGGATCTGGGTTCGCTGATCAGTAGTGAAAATGGAGCCACCGTACGTCTGTATGCAGGTGTTGTGATAGCATTTCTCCTGCTACTCTATATCTTCCGCTCGGCAGATTTCCGCGGTAATTTTGATAACATACTGGGTGGTCTCGTTGTTGGGTTCGTGGTGCTGGGTGGCTGGTATCTAAGTAGCACGATTATGGTTACCGTCCCTGACGAGGATCCGATGACCCTCAGTGGTTATTATCAGGAGTGGGACATGGTGGCCGAGTCTGAGGAGGGTAAACCAAGCGCGGGTGGCCCTCTGAGTGCACAATCGTTCACATTTGTTAATCCGATGGGGCAGACGACAGGGTATGTTTCCTCTGGTTTTAATCGTGCGCAGCTCACCTTTGGCATTATGGCGCTGTTTGGTATCATTGCAGGCTCATTGCTCTGGTCACTGATCAGCAGGAGTTTCCGTATTGAGTGGTTTAACTCGGTGGGTGATTTCGCTAATCACTTTATTGGAGCTATTTTGATGGGCTTTGGTGGCGTACTGGCACTTGGTTGCACCATCGGTCAGGGAATCACCGGGATATCCACTCTCGCTGTCGGCTCCTTTATTGCCTTTGTAGGCATTGTTTTTGGTAGTGCGCTGACCATGAAAATTAATTATTACAAATTGGTTTATGAAGAAGAGGCCTCTTTTATTAAGGCCTTGATCGCCTCTTTGGCGGACATGAAATTGCTACCAAACAGTCTGCGTAAGCTGGACGCCGTTTAATATTTCAAATAAATCGCAATAGAGTGCATTTTCTACTTGCCATTTTTTCGTGGTCAGGTAGGATATGCGCCTCTTTCCGGGCCGTTAGCTCAGCCGGTAGAGCAGTTGACTTTTAATCAATTGGTCGGGCGTTCGAATCGCCCACGGCCCACCATATTCGCAAAGAGGCCGGGAGCAGTCTGCTCCCGGCCTTTTTTGTATCTATCTTTTTATGCAGTTGGGCAATAAAAGGGGTAAAAGCTTCAATTATGGCCAAGAAAAAATGCCAGGTTTGCCGCCTTAACAACGCCTGCAAGCACTTTAAGACCCAGTTCTGTCCTCTCTACTTCTACGGTTTTCTCATTGCCGCGATAGCTGTTCCCGCTTACCTAATTATTAGTGGGCTTGATCTACTCAATATCTAGTCTTTCCTTACGTCGGTAACACATGGCACTTCTAACGCTCAAAGATATATCGCTTCACTACGGTACGACCAGTTTATTTGACGGGGTTCAGTTTCAGGCGGAAAAACATGAACGCATCGCTCTAGTTGGGCGTAATGGCACAGGAAAGTCGACCCTGCTGAAATTGATCGTGGGTCTGGTGGATGCCGACGCTGGTGATCGAACTCTTCATCAGGGCGTTCGGGTGGCGCGTTTGGAACAGGAAGTGCCTGCCGATCTCGAAGGCAATGTTTATGATGTGATCTCGGAAGGTGTTGGTGAGTTGGCTGGCCAGATCTCCCGTTATCACGAATTAATCCATCAGCTTGAAAGCGATAGCAGTGATGCATTACTTGCAGAACTGGAGCGCGTACAACACGCACTTGAGGCAGAGGACGGTTGGCAGTTAACTCGGCAGATCGATGAAATTATCTCTCGCCTTTCACTTCCTGAGGATAAGCCATTTAGCGTTCTTTCTGGTGGAATGAAGCGCCGTGTTTTACTCGGGCGGGCGTTGGTGCAACAGCCTGACCTACTGCTGCTTGATGAGCCGACTAACCATCTTGATATTGAGTCGATCGACTGGCTTGAGGAGTTTCTGCTTGGTTGGGGAGGAAGTCTTATCTTCATTACCCATGACCGGGCATTTCTTAAGCGGTTGGCGACCCGGATTATTGAGCTTGATCGTGGAAAATTGACTTCATGGCCCGGCGATTATGAAAATTACCTTCGACGAAAGGCTGAAGATCTGGCGGCAGAGGCCGAGCAGAATGCTCTTTTTGACAAAAAATTGGCTCAGGAAGAGAAGTGGATCCGTCAGGGAATCAAGGCGCGTAGAACCCGTAATGAGGGGCGTGTT
>JAOTST010000188.1 GCA_029864785.1 Chromatiales bacterium
TGCCTCTTTGATCAGGATGAGGTCGAAGAAGCGATAAAATCAATGGCGGCAAAGATAAGCCTGAAATTAAAAGGGCGTGACCCTCTGATTATTACCGTTATGAATGGTGCTGTTGTTATTGCAGGAAAACTGATCACCCATCTCGACTTTCCCCTGGAACACGACTACATCCATGTGACTCGTTATCGTGGAGAGACCAGCGGCGATAAACTTCAATGGCTGGTTAAGCCTCAAAGTACGCTTGCAGGACGCGACATACTGATACTCGATGACATCCTCGATGAAGGGCCTACCCTAAAGGCAATTATTCAGTATTGTCATGAGATGGGGGCAGAACACGTCTATAGTGCTGTATTGGTTCTTAAACAGCATGATCGTAATATTGGGGTAAAGGCTGATTTTGTTGGATTGGAGGCACCCGATCGTTATCTATTCGGTTATGGAATGGATTATAAAGAGTACCTGCGTAACGCAGCGGGCATCTATGCCGTAAAGGGGATGTGATAACACTATGAGTAAACTGGCGATTATTGGCGGCACCGGTCTTGATACCCTTGAGGGGCTTAAGGAGGTTGAGCATCAATCTCTTGAAACGCCGTACGGAACCCTCTCTTCACCGATTCGTATGGGTTCACTCCAGGGGAGAACGATCTACTTTTTGCCGCGACATGGTTCAGGGCACACCGTTCCTCCTCACAAGGTCAATTATCGGGCAAACATCTGGGCACTCAAAGAGGCGGGGATCGACACCATTATTGCGATCAATGCGGTGGGCGGTATCAGTGAGGAGATGGCTCCAGGTACGATTAGTATTCCTGATCAATTAATCGACTACACATGGGGACGAAGCTCGACCTACTTTGAAGATGGTCTTGAGCACGTCACCCATATCGACTTTACCGATCCATTTTGTGAGGGGTTGCGTCACAAGCTGATCTCCACAGCACAGCGGTATGAGATACCGTTTGTTGATCGAGGAACGTTTGCTGTGACCCAGGGGCCAAGACTGGAGAGTCGAGCCGAGATTGTTAGATTAGAACGTGACGGATGTGAGCTGGTCGGTATGACGACCATGCCGGAAGCGGCTCTCGCTCGAGAGCAGGAGATCTGTTACGCATCAATTGCTGTGGTGGCTAACTGGGCTGCTGGGAAGAGTGATGAAGAGATCACTATGGCAATAATAGAGCAAAACCTTCTTTCTGGTATGGAACGTGTCAGGATGCTATTAGAACGTATTGTTGTCGAATTAAATTAACGACATTCTCTCAATTAGGATTTATCTGGACTAACGCCACTATCTATATTTTCCTTGGGAATTTCAACAGGGACAATTTTTACAAGCACTCCGATTAAGGGGTGATCAAGATAGTGAAGCTCGTTACTACGCATTCGCCTTGACTCCTGTAGACGATAGACTCTTTTTTCAGTCTGTTGATGATCGTTTATTGCGTTATCTAAATTGGAACTATCATAAAGGGATGATGGACTCTCTTTTTTACTGTTTTGGACAAGCCTATTAACAGACGGGGTGGGGAGTGAGTAGATTTGAGTGACACCATTCATTAACTCATTGGCATCGCTGTTGATCGACAGGGGAAAACCCTGCGGGGCATAATCTAAATTAATATCAACATGAAGATAACGAGCTAAAGTCACCTTTATGGTCCCCTCAAAAGTTTTCTCAGCCATTTGCGCGTGATTATCCAAAAGATTCTGGCCATCGTTTTTTTGATCATTTAGATTAAATGAATTTGATTCAATCGGGTAGCTTGTTGCAGGCATAACACTATCTACTGGAGGAAGCTCTTTATCCTTTATTAGATTTGTTGTATCTAGAGTGTTAATTGTCAGTGGATCATTTTCATCCTCTGCATTTAGCGCCATATGATCGTAGATATGCGCAGGAATCGCTTCACTCTTATTTAATCCAGGTTGGATCCAGGCTGTATGAATTAGCTGCTGATATTGATTTGAATTATTAAGGCGTTCATAAACTTCTCCCAGCTCCCACTTAGATGGAACTGAAAAAGTGAATGGCTGAAGAGAGAGTTGGGGCTGTTTTTTTTGTTCAGGTCGCAAGCTTTCAGCGACCATCGTTTCCGCCTCTTTTAGTGAAATAACTTCGGCATTATTCTCAGGGGGTTCGTTATAAATTCCGTCTTCGTTGAGAACTTTTCTCTGTGGGTAGTGGATATCAATGCTTTGACTATAGTCAATGGCTATTTTTTTGTTATTCCAATCGTCTTCATTTTCAGATGAGGCGACAGCTGGCTGCGGCTGTTTAAAAATAATAAGTTCAATTTGATACCACTTTTGAACCTCCTTTTCAGTTGCGACAGAATAGAGCGGAAATGTTGCCAGTATAAGAGTGAGCAGATATCGCGTGATGACCAATGTTTTCAATCCTTATCTCTATTACGGTGACAAAAATTCTTCTCTACAGCCATCACCGCAGCCTCTACCCTTGAGTGAAGCTCAAGCTTTCGGAGAATCGACTTAACATGAAGTTTTACAGTGCCATCTGATATGCCAAGATTACGTGCAATCACCTTATTGCTCTGACCTTCAGCAAGCAGACAGAGGATCTCCTGTTCACGATTGGTTAACTCAGGAAATGGCGAACTGTCCTCGTCATCTTTCTCTTCAGCGACATCACCTTGAACAATTCGAGCCAAGGTACCAGCCAGTTCAGGCGCAACAACCGTTTTTCCATCAACAATATCTCTCAGTGCAGTGACCAACTCTGATGGTTCCATATCTTTTAATAGATATCCGTTGGCTCCATTACGCAAGCACTCAAGAAGATCACGCTCTTCATTACTCGTTGTCAACATGACGATCGGCATCGTGAACCCGCAGGAACGCAGACCAACGAGAACCTCCAGCCCACTCATTTCGGGCATGCGCATATCAAGTAAAACCACATCGGGATTAATATCCTGTGCGAGCATGAATCCTTCGCGGCCATTGCCAGCCGTTGCCATCACCTCGATCTCGTGTCGCTCAAGGAGCGTCTCCAATCCACTTCGAAAAAGTGTGTGGTCATCAACAATAAGTACTCGTACAGTCATGCTAATCCTTATATTAAAGCGTAGTGCTGGTTCTTTTTCTCAGGAGGCTGTTCTAAATTGCTAAAGGTGAGTTGTACTCGTGTTCCTTCCCCAGGCTCACTCTCAATCTTTATCTCTCCTCCCATTTTACGGGCTCGCTCTTCCATAATCGAGAGTCCTATATGTTCCCCTGGATGTCCGCTGAAAGCGGGGTTTTGTAAACCAACCCCATCGTCTTCAATCAGCACCTCGCCGCACATATTATCATCACAGCGCATCAATACTCTCACCGTATGCGCTTTACTATGTTTGCGAACATTCGCCAGAGACTCCTGAATTATGCGAAGAATTTGAAGTTCTTTGTTGGCATCAAATTGAGATGTCTCCCAATCTTTTTGTAATAGAACATGCATTCCTGTCTGTTTTCGAAAATTACTAATAAGGTCTTCGAGCGCGGGCAACAATCCACGCCGATTAATAGGTGTACGAAAGTGAGCCAGCAGCTCACGTAATTCAGAGTATGCCTCATCTAGACCGCCTTTGATTTGCTGTACTTCTTGGCGAATCTCTTCTACCTTTTGGTTGTCAATAGTTTCATCGAGCATGCTAACCTGAAAACGTAGGCTGGCTAAAGTTTGAGCTAAAGAGTCGTGTAGTTCATGGGCGATGGCATTCCTCTCTTTGATAATGGTTAGCCGTTTTGCCTCTTCATCAATTTTTGTTTTCTCGATAGCCATTCCCAAGTGTTGGCCTACACTGGCAAATAGTGAGCGAATTTCATTATCACTGTATTGGCTGGCAGAAGCGATGAAGAGGTTATAGATACCTAATGTTTTATCATGATATTTCAACGGTACGGCAAGCATCTCTAGCTTCTCGTTAGCAACAATAGGTGTGCCGATAATTTTATGACACTGAGCTAAATCCAACTGCATTTGTACTTCACCCGAAAGCGCGGCAGATCCACAGAGACAGCGTGATACTGAGACATTTTGTTCACACTT
>JAOTST010000190.1 GCA_029864785.1 Chromatiales bacterium
CTGAAGAATTGCGGCCAGACGCTCCAGTCCCATACCTGTGTCGACCGAAGGCTTAGGAAGCGGATTGAGCGTACCTTTGGCATCACGGTCATACTGCATGAAGACCAGATTCCAGATCTCGATATAACGATCACCATCCTCTTCGGGGGTTCCTGGAGGACCACCGGCGATATCTTCACCATGGTCGTAAAAGATCTCGGTACAGGGGCCACAGGGACCGGTGTCACCCATCGACCAGAAGTTGTCGCTCTCGTACTTTTTACCACCCTTTTTGTCGCCAATACGAGTCAGGCGCTCGGGGGAAATCCCGATCTCTTTGAGCCAGATATCGGCCGCCTCATCATCGGTTTCGTAAACGGTGACCCACAACTTTTCAGGAGGTAGATTGCACTCTTCCGTGAGATATTCCCAGGCGTAGCGAATCGCATCGTGTTTGAAGTAGTCTCCAAAACTGAAGTTACCGAGCATCTCGAAGAAGGTGTGGTGACGTGCGGTATAACCGACATTTTCGAGGTCGTTGTGCTTGCCACCAGCACGTACGCAGCGTTGTACCGAGACTGCCTTGTTATAGGAGCGTGGCTCTTGACCGAGGAAGGTCTCCTTAAATTGAACCATCCCTGCATTGGTAAAGAGCAGTGTCGGATCATTGCCTGGAACCAGTGGACTACTGCTGACAATATGGTGATCTTTTTGTGCAAAAAAATCGATGAACGATTGTCGAATTTGTGCGCTACTTTTCATTAATTAGCTTTACCTAACCTAGTTATTCATCGTCACCCTTTAGGGCGTATCTAATCTGTTCATGAGTAAAGCCTCGATAACGCATAAAACGTTCTCTCTTTACCCGTTCATTCATGTCGGTTACGACATCACTATCGGCACCATACTTCTTTATATAGGCCTTTCGTGCTGCACCAAACCAGTCGTACTCAGAACTATTTAGGGGATGACTCGCTAAATAGCCATCAATCCCCCGTGCTGCAAGTTCGTTACGAATCCGCTCCGCCCCCTGCCCCTTTCCGTACCGGAAGTAGACAAATGCCTCGGCAAAACGGCCATCATTCAGATCGCCATCCTGTTCGAGCAGGTCTAACGTAGACTCCACAGCATCTTCCGAAAAACCACGCTGAGAGAGCTTCCCTTTTAGCTCCTTGCGAGAGTGTTCTCGTCGAACCAAGAGATCTAACCCTTTGGCGTAGCACGCCTTAAGATCATCTGCGTCAAATTCGGCTGAGGATTGTAGCATAATTGTTCAAAATGAGAGGGAGGCTTCATACCCTAAATTGTAGGGATTAGATGGTTAGCCCAGCTCCTCCTCCAACTCTTCGATCTGTTCAACGATCTCCCCTTTTTTGGGCAGCAACTCCGCACGAATTCTGGCATCAATATCCGCCGCCATATCTGGATTCTCCTTAAGGAAGTTGCGTACATTATCCTTACCCTGACCAATGCGCTCACCGTTGTAGCTGTACCATGCACCCGCCTTATCAACGATATCCAGTTTAACCCCCATATCGATGATCTCTCCCTCACGCGAGATCCCCTCACCATAAAGAATATCGAACTGGGTCTGCTTAAATGGCGGAGCCACCTTATTTTTGACCACCTTGACACGGGTCTCGTTACCTAGAACCTCATCTCCTTTTTTGATTGCGCCGATACGACGGATATCGAGGCGTACCGAGGCGTAGAATTTGAGTGCGTTACCACCGGTCGTGGTCTCTGGGTTGCCAAACATCACGCCAATCTTCATACGCAACTGGTTGATGAAGATGACCAGCGTATTAGAACGTTTAATGTTAGAGGTCAGTTTACGCAGTGCCTGTGACATCAGACGAGCCTGAAGACCCATGTGCGAATCCCCCATATCGCCCTCGATCTCCGCTTTGGGTGTCAGTGCGGCGACCGAGTCAACAACAACCACATCGACTGCGGCAGAACGAACCAACATATCGGTGATCTCCAGCGCCTGCTCACCGGTGTCGGGTTGTGAGACCAGCAGGTCATCGGTATTTACCCCCAGTTTTTCAGCATAGTTCGGATCGAGCGCATGCTCAGCATCGACAAAGGCGCAGGTTCCGCCCGCCTTTTGCGCCTCGGCGATCACATGCAGAGTCAATGTCGTTTTACCCGATGACTCTGGACCGTAGATCTCAACGACACGCCCCTTTGGAAGACCACCTATACCTAATGCAATATCGAGACCCAGTGAGCCGGTCGAGATCGCCTCAATGTCGTTTCTGGCACCGGCATCGCCCATACGCATCACCGAGCCCTTACCAAACTGCTTCTCGATCTGACCCAGTGCTGCGGATAGTGCTTTCTTCTTCTGCTCGTCAATCATCTCTCTCTCCTGTGAATCTGTTCGATTCTGCTACTAAATTTCTGCTGAAGCAGACCACTGCCACAGCCCATACTTCTTATTATGTCGATATTTTTTACTATGTCAATATATTTTACTTACTTAATTTTATTTATCGTCTATTATGTTCAAAAAGTACAATAGGTTATCTATATAGAGGATGAGTATGGTTCCAGTACACAAGGTTGCTCCCGACGATATCAAGTGGAACACCCGACAGCGAATGCAATACATTGAGATAATGGCCTACTACACGGGTGTTGTTACCCGTAGTAATGTCGCCAGAACCTTTGGTATATCTGATGCGGCGGCGACCAAGGATCTGAAGCTCTATGGGGATCTCGCTCCAGATAACATCATCTATCAGCAGAGCCAGTTTGGTTTCGTACCCACCGCCTCATTTAATGCGCGATTTACCGATCTCTCGCCGCAAAAGGTGCTGCCGCTTATTGCCGCAAACCTGCCCATCGCAGAGGGCCCGCTTGAGGGAGAGCTGATCTATGGGGTGGCGATTGAGACGCTCCCCCTCCCTTCCAGACTACCCAACAAAGCGATTGTGGCGCAGATTCTACGTGCGGCACATCACCATAAAAAGTTGAGAATCACCTACAACTCACTCTCTGATAGTCCCGAGATAGAGAGCCGAATTATCGAGCCCCATTCGCTGATTAACACCGGCCTGCGCTGGCATATTCGTGCCTATAGTGAGGAGCGATTCGATTTCCGAGATTTCGTCATGTCGCGTATCTCTGAAGCCGAAATGCTGGATATTGATGCCGAATCGAGTATTGAATTTGATGATGAGTGGGTGGAGCGGATCACCCTGAAGCTCGCCCCCCATCCCCGGCTCGATCCACGTAAACAGCAGAATCTGCTCCTGGACTACGGTGCTGAGACACTCATTGAGATCGAGGTCAGAAGGGCGCTAATTGGCTATACGCTACAGAAGCTATCGGTTGATACCACTAGCGATCACTCCCTAAATCCTGAGGCCTACCAGCTAGTGGTTGCCAATCGGGATGAGATCGAACCTTTTGCCAGTTGGGTATTTTTATCGTAAGAATATTATTTAAGTAGTTCGATCAAACCATCAAGGGCATATTCGACGGCCTGAGCCCTTACCACCTCACGTCCCCCGTCAAAGTGAACGGTTTTGAGCAGACTATCGCCCCCTCTCATTTTCCAGCCAAAACAGACTGTGCCTACCGGTTTGGTAGCACTGCCACCACTCGGACCGGCAATACCGCTAATCGCTACGGCTATATCGGCGGGGCTCTGTTCAAGGACACCATCAACCATTGCGCCAACCGTCTCTTCACTTACCGCACCGTGGGCATCAATCAACGCCATATCGACACCCAGCATCTCGTTTTTGGCATTGTTGGTATAGGTGACAAAGCCGCGATCAAACCAGGCAGAGCTCCCCGCTAGATCGGTACAGGACTTGGCTAACCAACCCCCAGTGCATGATTCAGCGGAAGCTAGAACGCCATTACGCTGGATAAGCAATTTCGCCAACTTTTCGACTTTTTTATTAATCACACTCTTTTCTACCCAAAATCATACATCCCAACTATAATGATGGCACAAATCCCTTAAGATTATATTCGTGATTATGGAAATTAATAGCGCTAACATCAGCCAGGTACAGCAGACACTGGTACAACCTCAGCAACAAGCC
>JAOTST010000189.1 GCA_029864785.1 Chromatiales bacterium
TTCGGCTGCTGTTGAACCGCGGCGGTGCCCTCTGCAAGTGCTTCAGAGATGAAAAAGCTCATAGTGTTTCCTTTCTAAATAGTAACTAAGTTTCGTAGCTGCCCATTATGGCACAGCTTCCCCTCGATCCGAATAGAACTGCTCGACAAAGTCGTCAAATCGTTCCTCGGCTATTGCGACCCTAATCTCACGCATAAGTTCCTGATAGTAATAGAGGTTATGAATGGTATTGAGACGCGCACCAAGAATCTCCTTGGCTTTATCAAGGTGACGCAGGTAGCTACGACTGTAATTTTGGCAGGTATAGCAGCCGCAGTGCTCATCAATTGGCCGTGTATCAAGCTCATGCTTCGCATTACGTATCTTAACGACCCCTTGACGGGTAAAGAGAAAACCATTGCGCGCATTACGGGTTGGGATCACGCAGTCGAACATATCGATGCCACGGCGCACCGCCTCGACAATATCCTCTGGTTTACCAACACCCATAAGATACCGTGGCGCATCTTCCGGCATAATCGGAGCCATATGATCGAGCACCTTCACCATCTCCTCCTTCGGCTCTCCCACCGAAAGACCTCCAATTGCATAACCATCGAATCCGATCGCCTTGAGCTCTGCAATCGATTCATCTCGCAGTTCAGGATACATACCACCCTGCACGATACCGAAGAGGGCGCTAGGGTTGTCGCCATGAGCCTCTTTACTGCGTTTGGCCCAGCGCAGTGACAGTTCCATCGAATCACGAGCCTCATCTTCAGTCGCAGGATAGGGAGTGCATTCATCGAAGATCATGACAATATCTGCGCCAAGGTCGCGCTGTACCGCCATCGACTCCTCAGGTCCCATGAATATCTTGTCACCATTCACCGGAGAGCTAAAGGTGACCCCCTCCTCGGTAATCTTGGCCGCTGTCGGCTCCTTGCCTTTCGCAGCACTCGCACCTCCCTGTGCATCGCGCATTTTTCCCAAGCTAAAGACTTGAAAGCCGCCCGAATCAGTCAGAATGGGCCCTTGCCAATGCATAAAATCGTGTAGATCACCGTGCGCCTTAATCACCTCCATGCCGGGGCGTAGAGAGAGATGAAAGGTATTGCCCAAAATTATCTCAGCACCAATCCCCTCTAACTCCTCAGGGGTCATCGCCTTCACCGTGCCGTAGGTGCCCACTGGCATAAAGGCAGGCGTTTCGACCGTGCCACGCTCAAATTTCAGGCGGCCACGACGGGCAAAGCCCTCTCTCTTATCTATCTCAAATTTCATCTTTCGCTTTCATTGTCTTGGGGGAAGATCAGCATCGCATCACCATAACTGAAAAAACGGTACTTCTCGCCTACCGCGTGTTGATAGGCCGTCATCATCCTCTGGTGTCCGGCCAAAGCAGAGACCAGCATCAATAGCGTCGATTCGGGCAGGTGGAAATTGGTCAGTAGGCCATCGATGACCTTGAATTGATAACCGGGAGTGATAAAGATGTCGGTCTCACCACTAAAAGGTTTTAGCTCACCATCTCTGGCAGCACTCTCCAAGGAACGCACGACGGTGGTTCCTACGGCGATCACACGCCCCCCCTCTGCTTTGGTTTCCGCCACTGCATCACAAATCGCCTGAGGCACCTCGATACGCTCACTATGCATCACATGCTCGGCGATACTCTCAACCCGAACCGGCTGAAAGGTGCCCGCTCCCACATGCAGAGTAATGAACTCCTGCCGAATCCCCTTATCGGCAAGGCGCTGCAACATCTCATCGCTAAAATGGAGGCCTGCTGTAGGTGCGGCAACCGCCCCCTCCTCTCTGGCATAGACAGTCTGATAACGATCGAGGTCATCTTCACCATCGGCCCGCTCTATATAGGGTGGTAGCGGAATATGGCCAATGCGATTGAGTACATCGATGGCCGGTTCATCAAACTGGAGCTGAAACAGTGCCCCCTCTCTGCCCGTTACCTCAACCTCGCTATCATCGCCATCCAATATTAGCTGTGCACCCGCCTTGGGGGACTTACTTGAACGAATATGAGCCAGAGCCCGATCCTCTTCGGTAATACGTTCAATAAGGATCTCAATTTTGCCACCAGTCGATTTTTGCCCAAAGAGGCGGGCGGGAATCACCTTGGTATTGTTAAAAATCAGCAAGTCATTGGGGCGGAGCAGCAACTCCAGATCCCGAAACATCAGGTCCTGAGTATCAGCCCCATTAAGATACAACAGGCGGCTGTCACCGCGCTCAGCCGGGGGAAACTGGGCAATCAGGGACTGGGGGAGGTCAAAATGGAAGTCTTCAGTCTGCATCGCGGCGCGATTCTATCAGATCTCATTAAAAGGGGGGTTGTCTTAGTGCTATTTAGACTCCATTTACCTGTCATAAACAGGGTAATTCCATCGTAATCTAAAGCTTGATATTGGAACTCAAGCCGGTATCCTTGGTCTTATTAAAACTTAAATGGAACAAGAGAGAACTCTAATGAACCAAACTGCCGTATCAACCATTAGCGCATCGGCTCTAAGCACCAACAAGCTGATTCGCAATACCTATATGCTACTGTCAATGACACTGCTCTTTAGTGCACTGACCGCAACTGCTTCGGTAGCGTTCAATATGCCACCCATAACCTATCTGCTCAGCCTTGGCGGAGCGATGTTATTAATTTGGATGGTACTACCCCGCACTGCCAATTCATCTGCCGGTCTCGGTGTGGTTTTTGCCATCACTGGCCTGATGGGATTTGGTCTCGGCCCAATCCTGACCCAGTACCTTGCCCTACCTAATGGCGGCCAGCTCATTGCTACCGCATTTGGTGGTACCGGTATTATCTTTCTAAGCCTCTCAACCTATGCGCTAACAACCCGCAAAGACTTTAGCTTTATGGGTGGCTTCCTGATGACTGGCATGATGGTAATTTTGATTGCCGCTCTGGCCAATATCTTCCTCGCGATGCCTCTAATCTCACTGGTTATCTCTAGCGTAGTCATCATGCTGATGAGCGGATTTATTCTATACGACACCAGCCGTATGGTTAATGGTACAGAGAGTAACTACATTCATATGACTGTGAGCCTTTACCTGAGTCTGTTTAATATCTTTATCAGCCTGCTCCAGATTCTGGGTGCATTTGCCGGTAACCGCGATTAATCAAACTTAAACCAACATAGCAAAAGGCCCCGAATATCGGGGCCTTTTGCGTTAAGGAGAAATTTATGGATTGGATGAAGATCGGCTCGGCCTTAATGCTGCTGATGATGATCGTCTATCTCTGGCCACGCGCCAAGCAGATGATGAAGGAGAGCCCCAAGGGAAGTTCAGAAGATTGGAAGGCGGTCATTATCCCACTTTTGGCCGTTGTTGGATTTGTGATTCTGCTGGTGATGATGGTCTAACTTATAGATAAGGGTCGGAGTCGTTTCAAAATTAGTAACTGCACTAATCCTTACTTTAATACCCAATTCATCTCTGAGATTATCCACAGATTCGAGTCCGACCCCGTGAATCAAAACTACTTTCCGTTGTAAGAGGAGAATGTTTTCTTTCTACCTTTGAGTTGGTACTTAATCACCGCATTATTGTGTTCATTGAGCGTCGCCGAGAAGTAGTGGCTACCATCCCCTTTTGAGACAAAATAGATAGCGTCACCTGCCGCAGGATGAAGTGCCGCCAGAATCGCTTCACGCCCAGGCATTGCAATGGGTGTGGGAGGGAGTCCGCGTCGGGTATAGGTATTGTAGGGGGTATCTTCAGTGAGATGACGGCGCTTGATGTTGCCATCAAATGAGTCACCCAGACCGTAGATCACCGTGGGGTCGGTTTGTAGACGCATTCTCTTCTTCAATCGGCGTATGAATACACCGGCAATCTCAGGACGTTCAGAGGCCTTCCCCGTCTCCTTCTCAATGATAGAGGCGAGGATTAAGGCTTCATATGGTGTTTTAAGAGGGATATTTTTATCCCGCTCTACCCACGCTTCCTCCAGGAATCGCGTCATCATCTGGTAGGAACGACGCAGGAATTCACGATCACTCATCCCCTTGGGAAAGCGATAGGTA
>JAOTST010000191.1 GCA_029864785.1 Chromatiales bacterium
GATGCGAATCACAACTTTACCTTGGCCTGCCGTGATCTATCGGAGATTGCCACCTATGCCAAGGTTGATAACAGTGATTATCGACTGCTTAAGGCGGTTACCCCGGGTCCCTACACCTTTATTTTGCAAGCAACGCGTGAAGTGCCCAAGCGACTGCAACATCCCAAGAAAAAGACCATCGGTCTGCGGGTTCCCTCTAACCCTATTGCCCATGCGCTGCTTGAAGAGTTGGGTGAGCCGCTGATGACAACTTCGCTCATTCTTCCCGGTGAATCTAATCCAGAGTATGACCCCTATGAGATTCGACAATCGTTGGAAAAGCAGGTTGATCTGATTATTGACGGGGGTTACGGCGGCATGGAGGCATCAACGGTCGTTGATCTTACCGACCATGTCCCTGTGATTATTCGAGAAGGGCTGGGAGATACGCCTCCTTTTGTGAGCTGATATGGATAGTCTCGGCTTAATACAGAAAATTGCGGTCTGGATCGTCCCCGTGCTTTTTGCCATTACCGTGCATGAAGTGGCGCATGGGTGGGTGGCCAAGCAGTTGGGTGACAAAACCGCCATGATGTTGGGGCGTCTGACTCTTAATCCGATTAAACATATTGATCCGGTGGGAACGCTATTGATACCGGGGGTGCTGCTTGCACTTGGCGGATTTATCTTTGGCTGGGCCAAGCCGGTACCGATTACCTGGGAAAACCTTAAAAATCCGAAGCGAGATGTGGCTCTGGTCTCGGTGGCAGGTCCTCTCTCCAATTTGATCATGGCGATCTTCTGGATGTTGGTTATTCGCCTCTCGCTGATGCTTGGAACCACGGCTGACTCGGCCTCAATTTTTCTGGTCTATATTGGCGTGGCAGGGATTGTTATCAATACAGTCTTGATGATTCTGAATATGTTGCCAATCCCTCCGCTTGATGGTGGCAGGGTGCTTGGGGCACTACTTCCCGGCCCTTGGTCGTGGCAACTTTCAAGATTGGAGCCTTATGGCCTGCCAATTTTGATACTATTACTGGCTACCGGGATGTTAGGGAAGATTATTGGCCCGATGGTGACCTTTGTCGTCTCCACGCTTATCGGTTTTTCGGGACTCTCTAACGACGGGTTTCAGTATATTTTTTACACATTAATGTAACTCTTAACTAAGTAAACGGAACAGGCGGCTTTGAACAAACTGACTTCAGCAACCAACTCTCGTGTTCTCTCAGGAATGCGCCCTACAGGACAGCTCCATCTCGGACACTATCACGGTGTTCTCAAGAACTGGCTGGCTCTGCAACATGAGTATGAGTGTTTCTTCTTTGTAGCGGATTGGCATGCGCTGACTACCGAATACGACAACAGTGGTGTGATTCAAGATAGCATCAACGATATGGTTGTCGATTGGCTTGCAGCGGGGGTTAGCCCACGCTCTGCCAAGATCTTTGTACAGTCGCAGGTGCCAGAGCACGCAGAGCTCCATCTACTGTTATCAATGATTACGCCACTTGGGTGGTTGGAGCGAGTTCCTACCTATAAAGATCAGCAGGAGAAGCTTAAGGAAAAAGACCTCGCCACCTACGGTTTTCTTGGTTATCCGCTACTACAGAGTGCCGATATTCTCATCTATCGTGCGACACAAGTCCCTGTGGGCGAGGATCAGGTGGCTCACGTTGAGCTAACCCGTGAGATCGCTCGACGCTTTAATCACATCTATGGTCGTGAACCTGGTTTTGAAGAGTCCGCTGAGGCAGCGGCCAAAAAGATGGGTAAGAAGAATGCCAAGCTCTACCATAATCTGCGCCGTTCATTTCAGGAGCAGGGTGACCATGAGGCGTTAGAGACGGCCAAAGCGCTGCTTGAGAGTCAGGGAAATATCACGCTAGGTGATCGAGAACGTCTGTTCGGTTATCTCGAAGGTGGCGGCAAAATTATTTTGCCAGAACCTCAGCCGTTACTAACGCCCGCATCCAAGATGCCGGGGCTTGATGGACAGAAGATGTCAAAATCTTATGGCAACACCATCTCTCTGCGGGAGTCGCCTGAGGCGATCGATGAAAAATTGCGTAAGATGCCAACCGACACCAATCGCGTGCGTCTAACCGATCCCGGTGATCCAGCCCGATGCCCCGTGTGGCAACTGCATAAAATCTATTCCGATGAATCGGTGCAAAATTGGGTGAAAGAGGGATGTACCAGTGCGGGCATCGGCTGCCTCGACTGTAAAGCACCTATTATTGAGGCGGTACAGAAAGAGCTGGCACCGCTACGTGAGCGGGCGCAGGAGTTTATAGATGACCCATCGATTGTGAAATCTATTCTCAAAGAGGGCGCAGAAGAGGCACGTACTGTGGCTAGAGAGACGATGACCGAGGTACGACAGGCCATGGGGCTCAAATTCTAGATGGAGAGCACCCCGACACAACAGGATAGCTCAGCCCCAGAGCACAATCCGCATCCCCAGCAAGAGATGCCGTTTGGTCTGGTGCAGGGCGAGCCGATTACCGAGCTTCCCAAGGATCTCTTTATCCCACCTCAGGCGCTGGAGGTATTTCTTGAGGCATTTGAGGGGCCACTCGACCTGCTGCTCTATCTAATCAAGCGCCAGAACCTTGATATCCTCGAAATCCCGATTCTCGAGATTACCAGGCAATATATGCACTATGTTGATCTGATGAAGAATATGCAGCTTGAGCTTGCCGGAGAATATCTGGTGATGGCTGCATTATTGGCGGAGATTAAGTCGCGCATGTTATTGCCGCGTCCTATTGAAGAAGATGCCGATGAGAATGATCCCCGCGCCGAGCTGGTGCGTCGTCTCCAGGAGTATGAGCGCTTTAAACAGGCTGCAGAAGATCTTGGTGAGCTGCCACGCATGGGACGTGATAACTATTCGGTCGCTGTCGATGCACCCGAAAAACATATGGAAAAACCCCTGCCAGAGATCGACCTGAAGGATCTGTTATCAGCATTGAGTGATGTGATGAATCGTGCAGAAAAATTTGCGCATCACCATATTAAGCGTGAACACCTCTCGGTGCGTGAACGTATGGCAATCGTCATGCAAAAGATCAGTGCAGATTCGTTTACAGAATTTACAACGCTGTTTACCGTACAAGAGGGAAAGCGTGGTGTCGTGGTTACATTTATGGCGGTATTGGAGTTAATTAAACAGTCGATGATTGAGATGGTTCAAGCTGAACCGTTTGCGCCTATTCATGTGAAACTGGTTTCATCTGCGGAGGTTAAAGGTGAGTGAACAAGCGATAGAATCACCAGAGGTTGAATCCTCGGCGAACGAAGTACAGGGGCTTCCACTGGAGGAGTTGACACCGATTATTGAGGCGGCACTATTTGCAGCTTCTGAACCCTTAAATCTAGATCGTTTACAGGCGCTTTTTTTTGATGATGAAAAACCCGAAAAGAGCGCCCTGCGAGAGGTGATCTTCGAACTGCAACAGCAGTGTGAAGGACGGGGTGTTGAACTGATAGAAGTAGCGAGCGGTTATCGTTATCAGGTGAGAAAAAAGGTTGCGCAATGGGTCTCCCGGCTTTGGCAGGAACGCGCAACGCGTTACTCGCGTGCACTGCTTGAAACGCTAGTTTTAATCGCCTACCGTCAACCGGTAACGCGTGGTGAAATTGAAGATATTCGTGGTGTTGCGGTTAGCTCTAATATTATGAAGACCTTGCAAGAGCGTAGTTGGGTCAGAGTGATTGGTCACCGTGATGTTCCTGGGCATCCTGCACTCTATGCCTCTACACGTGAATTTCTCGATTACTTCAATCTAAAAAATCTCGATGACCTGCCGCCACTCTCTGAGCTAAAAGATTTTGACCAGATTAATACAGAGCTTGATTTGCGCATGCCCGGTGAAGAAGCTGATCAAGATGGTGAAATTCAAGATGAAGAGAGCCCTATTCCCAATGCCGATGATGCCGCCAATAGCTCGGATGAAACGGATGATTTAGGAAGTGATGAATCACAACCGTCGAATTTAGAATCACCCGTTTCAGAGCAGGATAATGCTATTCCAACAGAGGTGGATAATGC
>JAOTST010000007.1 GCA_029864785.1 Chromatiales bacterium
CATGGCAGAAAATATTCGCATTATTGTAATAGATGACTCGTCAAACCACGCAGTCATGGTATCTAATCTCCTTCGAAATGCAGGTCACGCAGTACAGGCAGAAAATGCTGAGGATGATGAGGACCTTATCGAACTACTGAAAAAACAGCAGTGGGATTTAGTCGTCGCCAAACCAGAACTCCCCTTTTTAACAGCTCAGCATGCCCTTGATATTGTTGCCAAACATCAACCCGAACTCCCCTTTGTAATCATTGCTGACAACGAAGAGCAGGAGCAGATCAACGCCCTACTTACAACTGGGGTATGCGATATTTTCTCTCTTGACCAACCAGAATATGGTCTGCACACCATCCTCAGAGCCGTCAATGTAACCATTCTTCGAAGAGAGTTAAATCTCTGTCGAGAACAGCGCGACTCACTCAGTCATCGAGCTCAGATCCTGGTTGATCACTCAAAAGATGCCATTGCCTACATCCACGAAGGGATGCACGTCTACGCTAACGAGGCCTATCTCGAACTATTTGGCTACACCGATATGAATGCCGTCGAAGGGATGCCGATCATGAATATGGTCAGTAGCGAAGATCGCAGCCAACTTAAGAGTTATCTGCGGAACTATGCAAAAGGCAAGGAGCAGAGTACCTCTTTAGAACTTGATGGACTCAACGCTGACGAGACTATATTCCCAATGGATATGAAGTTTTCTCAAGTCATCTATGACGGAGAGTCGTGCATTCAGGTCATCATCGAAAATCGTGGTAATAATGAGGAGCTGGAGCGACAACTTGAAGATATGAGTCGTCGAGATCTCACTACCGGGGTCTACAATCGCCAGTACTTCCTCGAATATTTTGATGCCAAGAGCTCTGCCAATGGTGCAAAGGGCTCTATTATGCTGATTACCGCCGATAACTATGATGCCACGCGCGAGAGCCTGGGGATCTCCGCAGGAGATCAGATGGTTACCGAACTTGCCCATGCACTGGGAGTACTCCTGGAGGGACAGGATCATCTGCTGGCACGCTATGAAAGTGAACAATTTATTATCATCCTTGACGGGGTCACCAAGAAAGCAGCTGAAACGGTTGCTCAAACCATCTTAGACCATGTCAAAGAGATGATCTTTGAAATCGATGGAAAATCAGCGATCACCACCTGTAGTATTGGTATCGGATTTTATGATGAGACGATGGATGATCATATTGAGGTTATCTCAAGGGCAGACAAGGCCAATCGAGAAGCCTCTGAGATCAAAGGAAACGTATTTAAAACGTATGTCCCAGATCGCGAAGAGATGGCTGTTCAAGAACAAGTCTCCGCACTGGCTCGTGATATTAAAAGTAGTATTGTAAAAAATAAGCTACGACTCTTTTATCAGCCAATTATTAGTCTTGGCGACGATCAGCATGAAAACTATGAAATTTTGCTAAGGATGCCACAAGCCGACAATGAGTATGTCAATGCAGCCGAATTTTTTAATGCCGCAGCGAATGCCGGACTCACCATTGCCATCGACCGTTGGGTTGTTGGTCATGCCATTAAATCGCTAACCACCAATCGACGCAAAGGCAAACAGCTCCGATTTTTTATTAAAATTTCAGAGGCGACTGTTGCCGATCCAGAGCCATTCCTATCATGGCTATATACCATTGAAAAAGCGGCAAAACTCCAACCGGATGCCCTAGTTTTTGAGATTAGTGAAAAGGTTGCATCCAATAATCTGATCGGTGCTAAAAAACTTAAAGAGGGTCTCGATAAAATCCATATTAGTATGGCTCTCGACCAATTTGGGCTGGCAGCAGACGCCATTAATATCATGCGCCACTGCAATCCAGATTATCTTAAATTGGCCTCAGATCTTATCGGACGCCTCGCCAAAGATGAGGAAGCGAAAGAGCGGGTGCTTGAAATCACCTCACTTGCCGCCGAGGATAATCGGCTGGTCATTGCCAATTCAGTTGAAGATCCCCATACCCTCTCTGTCATCTACACCTCAGGAATTGACTATATTCTTGGCTATTTTATTCAACCACCCGGCCCCTCTATGGACTACGACTTCAGTTCATAATTTTAGCCAAATTTTCTAGCCCCTTCGCAACGCATCAATGCGCTCTTCCAGAGGCGGATGAGAACGAAATAGATTCATGAAACCACCCCCGCCGCTAATTCCAAAGGCTGCCATCTGATCGGGCAGTGAAATCTCACCACTAGCAACCTGCAATCGTTGCAATGCACCAATCATCTTCTCTCGGCTCGCCAATTGAGCCCCGCCGGCATCAGCACGATACTCGCGACGGCGCGAAAACCAAGCGACAATAGTCGACGCAAGAATCGCCAGAATTACTTCCGCAACGAAAGTCGTAATATAGTAACCAATACCGTGACCCCGCTGATTTTTGAGGATGACTCGATCGACAACGTGGCCGATCACCCGCGAGAAGAAGATCACAAAGGTATTCACTACCCCCTGAATCAACGCCAAAGTAATCATGTCACCATTGGCGACATGGCTAATCTCATGAGCAAGAACCGCCTCAACCTCTCCCTGATCCATCTGATTTAACAATCCCTCACTAACCGCAACAAGCGCCTTGTTCCGATTAGCTCCCGTAGCAAAGGCATTGGGTTCTTGCGCTGGGAAAATAGCGACCTCGGGCATACTAATACCTGCCATATCAGCCTGCCGCTTTACCGTCTCAACCAACCAGTGCTCCTGTGCGCTGGCGGGCTGCTCAATCACCACGGCACCGGTCATCCGTTTGGCACTCCATTTGGAGAGCATTAGTGAAATAAGAGAGCCTCCGAAGCCAAATACCGCAGCAAAAATGAGGAGTGCATTGTAGTTAAGCCCTGCACCCTGCTCATCGAGAATACGATCAACTCCCAACAGTCGTAACGTAATACTCAAAACAAGAATAACGGCCAGATTAGTCATTAAAAAGAGGAAAATACGTTTCATCGAACACCCCACACCATAAAAAAGTCTATCCAAAATGATTTATGGGCTAACCGCCCATTATCAAGAGAAAATTTCTCCTGCTGAGACCCTATCAAAACCCAATGGTTCATAATCGGCTAATTTTTAGCCCGCACTTTGATTTTTCATGTGAAATAGCACACATTTGCACATACTGCTCTCATGCTATGATTAAATCATCGTAATATCCGTGCATCTAAAAATAAAACAGCTGGGGAATCGCTTATCTTGAAATATATGCGTGATAAATATGTCTCAATAGATGAAGCTGTCAAAGAGCTCATTCGTCGTTTTAATTCACACAGCATTCCTATCGCATTTAAGCTCGCCATCGTCATCACTCTGCTCATCAGTAGCGGTATGATCCTGCTTGGAATCGCCATTGTGAGCGACCAAAGCAAATTGATGCAACACGAAATGGAGCAGATGGGAGAGACGATCACCTCACAACTAGCGGACTCGGCTGGAGAACTCCTACTGGCCAACGACACGCTTCGGCTTGAGTTAATTATTAACAACATCATCCAATATAAAAATATTAAAGGTGTCGCAATCTACTCCGATCAACTAACAAAAGTAGTCGCCAGCGGATTAATACCCAAATTCCCATCCATCGCCCAAAGGGTCAACAAATCACCCTACAAATGGACATACTCTGCTAAGCAACAGGAGAGGACTGCACTTCTCTCTTTTGTTAGACCACTTGTCTTCCGTAATCTCACTGTAGGTTATGCCGAACTCACCTTCGATCATTCACTTATGGAACGTGCACGCAACTCGGCCATCTACTCCACGACAATCACAACCATATTTATGATATTGGTCGGCATTGTGGTCTCTATTATTATAGGAGTACGACTTACTTTACCTATTCATCGGATTATCAATGTCAGTCAGGCAATCACTGATGGAAAATATAGTCATCGTTTTGATGATCGCCGTAACGATGAGATCGGTTCATTAATGAGTGCCCTCGACACCATGTCGGCAGGTCTTTTACGCAAAGAACAGGTAGAAAATACATTCTCCCGTTATGTCTCCCCCAAGGTGGCCAATGAGATCCTCCAGGATTTAGAACAGGTTGAACTGGGAGGGAAGCATGTCCACGCAACGGTGCTTTTTGCCGATATTGTCGGTTTTACCAGCATGTCGGAGCAGATGAATCCCGAAGAGGTCAATACTCTTCTTAATGAATATTTCACTTATGTTGATTCTGCTACACACGCCTATCATGGGCACATCGACAAATATATGGGAGATTGTGCAATGGTTGTCTTTGGAATCCCCGAAGAGGATAAAGATCAGACCTTTCATGCCATTTCATGTGCCTTACTCATTCAGAAGCTCACCCAACAACTTAACGATGAACGGCACACCAAAGGGCTCCCTGCTGTAGAGTTTAGAATCGGCATCAACAGCGGTATGATGCTCGCAGGAAACATGGGTTCTAAAACACGAATGGAATATACGGTAGTGGGTGATGCCGTCAATCTTGCATCGCGGCTCTCCTCCGCTGCATCTGGAAGAGAGATTATCATTAGCGATGAGATGCAAAAATTATTTGCAGAGACCGATGATTTTGTGATGAAAAAACACGACACCATCAAAGTGCGAGGAAAAAAAGAACCTGTCAGCACCTATCTCGTGCAATCACTTCAAAAGGAGCACCAACATCAACAAGACAAAATTTTTAAACAGATTTTGCAGGATCAAGACGTAAACGAATCGTCATGATAGTGAAAAAATTTATCATTGTGCTATCCATTGTGGTTATGAGCGGATGCAGCACATTTAAACTCAACCACAGCAATGATCTGACCTATGTCGATGCACTTATCAAAGATCACGAGTATGAAATAGCGCTACGTTTTATTGATCAACTGGATAAAACTTCACCCAACTACCCACAAATTCAGAAAAAACATCCCATTATCATCGATAAAATTAAGCGCTATGAGCAGCGTATTCTCATACAATCAAATAAATTAATTGAACTTGAAAAATGGTCTGATTCCATTGAACTACTAGAAAATGCTGTTAGCCATATCCCTAGTAGTAAAAAATTAACAGCTAAATTGAATCGTCAAAAATCAGTTCGGGACACCACACTCCATAAGCTACAGTATCAAATCACTCTCCATGAAGCGCTCTCAATAAAAAGAGAGCAAGAGCTCTACAAGCGTCTATATCGACTCGATTCCAGCGCAACGACAACCTCAGATATTGTCCAAAATAGAGCTAAAACCATCTCTGATGACCTATTGAAATGGGCGAAAATTCACGTCAAAGATAAAGAGACCGTTAAAGCCCGCAACTCACTCAAACTTGCGGGAGAGCTTATTCCAGAGATAAGAAAAGGCTCTCTATTCAGAAAACTCCTTCGAAAGATCGAGGTGATTGAGAAAGAGATATCCAAGGCTATTAAGAAAAATAAAAACATTGCTCTAAATAAATTCATAAAGGAATTTAATCTTCTGTTTGAGAAGAAAAAATTTATTCAATCTCAAAGAGTCCTCAATAAAATTGAAAATAGATTTAAGAAAAACATAGCGATTATCGCTCTTCGAAAAAAGTTCAACCATATTGTCTCGCTTAAAATAGCGGAGCATATGGAGAGAGGGAACGCATTCTACAGCCGAGAAGAGGTTGAGTATGCCATTAACGAATGGGGGAATGTACTGCTCTTAGAACCAAAAAATATTGAGGCTCTTGAAAATATATCACGCGCGGTAAAAGTATTGAAAAAATTACAATCCGTTCGTAAAAACCAAGCACAATAATCTATAAACCGAGTGTAATTTATTAGATCACATGATCTGTAGCACTTCTAATAACAAGGTGTTTTCTCTTTATCCCTATGAAATATATATAATATTTCTGGTAAAACTGTGAATATTCTCCTATAGTACGCATAGCTACAGATTTTGTTATTGAAAGTTATGGTCGTTCCCTTCGTGTTACCTCTGAATATCCCGTTTCATTACCTGTATGCAACACACCCTATTTTTAATTTTTATCAGGTAAAAGTAACATGGCAACAGGTTCTATTAAGTGGTTTAACGAAACCAAAGGTTTTGGTTTTATTTCTCAAGATGACGGCGGCGCAGATGTATTTGTACATTTCAGTGCAATCCAGGGCACAGGGTTCAAAACTCTAGCTGAAGGTCAAAAGGTTACTTTTGATGTAGAAAATGGCCCCAAAGGCCCGCAGGCATCTAACGTCGTTACTGCCTAAGCGTCTTCTCATCGGATAACCCGATATAAAAGAACCCCGCTTCGGCGGGGTTCTTTTTTTCCACTCATTTTATTCATTAGAGCCGCGATCACTCCACAAAGGGGAATATCATTGAAAAAACTATTTATCGGCAGTCTATCCGCCAACACTAAAGAGCAGGAACTTCGAGATCTGTTTTCTGAATTTGGCACCGTACGCTCGTGTAACCTGATAATGGATGTATTTTCTGGACAGTGTAAAGGATTCGGCTTTATCGAGATGGAAGGTCACGAGGCTCGTGCAGCAATTGCAGGTCTCAATGGCAAAGAGTTTAATGGCAAGTCAATCAAAGTTAACTTTGAGACCCCCAAGCCAGGCGGACGTGGTGGTCGCCGCCGCTAACTATTTAGCGTTTAAATATCAGCTCAACATCGCGGCACATCACTACTCTGCCGCGATGCTATCAACCCGCTGGAAACCCCGTGGTAGCTTATTACCTCTGCGTCCCCGCTCTCCAATATAGTGCTCCAGATCCCTTTGCTTAAGGGTAATATGGCGTTTACCCGAATAGAGTGTCAAACTCTGCTCTGCGGCAATCACGGCAACAGCGACAACAAACTCCTCACGTGTAGCGACTTTTGCCGAAGGAATACCGATAATTTTATTTCCCTTGCCTCGCGCCATCTGAGGTAAATTTTTGAGAGGGAAGAGCAACAGTCGTCCCTCACTGGTCACAGCAGCGACCAGATCATTTTCGTAATCGGTTACCGGCTTTGGTGATATCAGTTTTCCGCCACTAGGAAGCTTGAGTACCGCTTTACCCGCCTTGTTACGGCTCTGTAGGTCGCCCACTGTTGTTACAAATCCATAACCAGCATCAGAGCTCATGAGCAGAAGTTCATCATCTTTGCCCATCACTACAGATTCAAAGGTCGCTCCAGCAATCGGATTAACTCTCCCTGAAATCGGCTCGCCCTGCCCTCTTGCCGAAGGCAATGTGTGAGCAGCAATAGAATAACTGCGTCCGGTAGAGTCGATAAAGATCGCACTCTGATTACTCTTCCCCTTAGCAAATGCACGGAAGCCATCACCCGACTTATAGTTAAGCCCCGACGGATCGACCTCATGCCCTTTAGCAGCACGAATCCAACCCATCTCGGAGAGCACCACAGTAACCGCTTCAGCACTCACCAGAGCCGTCTCATCAAGAGCTTGGGCTGACTCACGTGCCACAATCGGTGAACGTCGATCATCACCATGCTCTTCGGCGGCCTGTAGTAGCTCCTTTTTAATCAAAGTGCGCAGTCGCTGTTTGGATCCAAGAACCAGTTCGAGCTTGTCACGCTCTGTAGCCAACTCTTCCTGCTCGGCACGAATCTTCATCTCTTCGAGACGTGCCAACTGGCGCAGACGGGTGTCGAGAATATAGTCGGCCTGTAGCTCAGTGAGCGCAAAACGTTCCATTAGGATCTTTTTCGGCTCATCCTCGGTACGAACAATGTGGATCACCTCATCAATATTGAGGAAGGCGATCAATAGACCATCCAACAGGTGGAGACGCTGATTGACCTTGTCGAGGCGATGTTGCAGTCGACGGGTGACGGTATTGGTGCGGAACTCAAGCCACTCTTTAACAATCATCCGCAGGTTCTTCACTTGTGGACGCCCATTGAGTCCGATCACATTCATATTGACGCGATAGGTACGCTCAAGATCGGTCGAGGCAAACAGATGGCTCATCAGCTGTTCCAGATCGACTCGATTGGAGCGCGGCACGATCACCAAACGAGTGGGATTTTCATGATCCGACTCATCGCGCAGATCCTCCACCATCGGCAGTTTTTTGGCCTGCATCTGGCTGGCAATATGCTCCAGTATCTTGGAGCCAGAAGCTTGATGCGGCAGAGCATAGACCACCACATCGCCATCCTCTTTTACCCACTTGGCACGCATGCGCACACTGCCATGCCCCGTCTGATACATCTTTAAAATATCTTCACGCGGCGTGATAATTTCCGCCTCGGTCGGATAGTCCGGCCCCTTCACATGCAGGCAGAGATCTTCGACCGTCGCCTTGGGCGAATCCAGCAGATGAATACAGGCCGAGACCACCTCGCGCAGATTGTGTGGAGGTACATCGGTCGCCATCCCCACAGCGATACCGGTGGTTCCATTAAGAAGCAGATTAGGGACTCTGGCCGGCAACATAAGCGGCTCATTAAGAGAACCATCAAAGTTTGGCCCCCAGTCGACCGTCCCCTGCCCGAGTTCTTCAAGTAATAGTTCTGCATAACGATCCAGACGTGATTCGGTATAACGCATCGCCGCGAACGACTTTGGATCATCCGGTGCGCCCCAGTTGCCCTGACCATCGACCAGCGGATAGCGATAGGTAAAGGGCTGAGCCATGAGTACCATCGCCTCATAACAGGCGGAATCACCATGCGGATGAAACTTACCGAGCACATCACCCACGGTACGTGCCGACTTCTTATATTTGGAACCCGCTTTAAGACCCAGCTCCGACATCGCATAGATAATGCGACGCTGTACCGGCTTGAGCCCATCACCAATATGGGGCAGAGCCCGATCCATAATGACGTACATTGAGTAGTCGAGATAAGCCTTTTCGGTAAAGGTGCTCAGCGCAATCTGCTCAATACCTTCGTCGGTATAGGTCGTAGTCGGTGTGGTGCTTTCGGTCATCTAATTAAGACTCTTGTTGTTTGTTGCTATTCAGCATGTTTCATCGTCGGGGTCGGAGTCAAATTGATTAAAGCTGTAAGTTTAAACACAAAGTATTGCACCAATTTGACTCCGACCCCTGATAATAGGGACTCTTATTTTTTAATTACGCGGCATATTTATTGTTGAGGTAATCGATAATGTCGCTAGATTCGTAGAGCCACTCCACCTCACCCTCATTTTCAATACGCAAACAGGGGGTCTGCCAACGGCCACCACCCTCAAGCAGCTCTGCCTGATATTGTGGATTTTCGTTAGCATTACGCTTCTCGATATCGAGGTTGAGGCGACGCATATTACGGCGCACCTTGATACAGAATGGGCAGGCACGGAACTGATAGAGCGCCATCCCTCTGGTCTCAGCATCAATCTCCGCCTGACGTTCGGCAGAACGAGAAATGGGGGCAGGATTGAAGGTGTGTTCCATCACCAACAGGATGGGTTTCATGATCAGGCGTATGGGTAAAAATATTAGTTTAAGCATCTCTATAATTTCGTTCTAGATATTCCAATCGGGTCAACACTGGGATCGGAGTCAAATTGGAGTGCCACTCTATTTAACAACGTGAGAGCCTTAACCAACTTGACTCCGACCCCTAGCAAATATGGGTAAAAAATCACACTTCGGCAAGATTTCCTTTGTCTTCTAACCACGCTTTGCGATCAGAGGCGCGCTTTTTTGCCAGCAACATATCAAGCATCTGATGCGAGTTATCACCTGAATCAATGGTCAATTGAACCAGTCGACGCGTATCGGGAGCCAGCGTGGTAATCCGCAACTGTGGCGGATTCATCTCACCGAGGCCTTTAAAGCGGGTGACCTGAATTTTACCGCGCTTCTTCTCGGCATGGATGCGATCGACAATTCCCTGACGTTCGGCATCATCGAGAGCGTAGAAGGTCTCTTTGCCGATATCGATACGGTAGAGCGGAGGCATAGCAATATAGATATTCCCTGCCGCCACTAGCGGCTGAAAATGGCGCAGAAATAACGCGCACAACAGCGTGGCGATATGCAGTCCATCGGAATCCGCATCGGCCAAAACACAAATTTTGCCGTAACGTAGCCCTTTGAGATCATCCGAGCCAGGATCAACGCCAATGGCAACAGCGATATCATGCACCTCTTGTGAAGCAAGTACCTGAGTTGAATCCACCTCCCAGGTATTGAGGATCTTGCCACGCAGCGGCATGATCGCCTGAAACTCTTTATCCCGCGCCTGTTTGGCCGAGCCACCCGCTGAATCTCCCTCCACCAGAAAAAGTTCAGAACGTGCGGTATCGGAACCCGAACAGTCGGCCAGCTTGCCTGGCAACGCAGGACCCTGAGTCACCTTTTTACGCGCCACCTGCTTGCCGGCACGCAGACGCTTATGCGCCGAGCTGATCGCCATCTCGGCAATCAACTCACCGATATCGTGGTGCTGATTGAGCCAGAGTGAGAAGCTATCTTTCACCACTCCTGAGACAAAAGCGGCACACTCACGTGAGGAGAGGCGCTCTTTGGTCTGACCTGAAAACTGGGCATCGAGCAGCTTCACCGAAAGGATATAACTAATGCGCTCCCAGACATCTTCTGGGGCGAGCTTAACGCCGCGCGGCAGCAGATTACGAAACTCACAGAACTCACGAACCGCCTCGGTCAGGCCGGTACGCAGGCCGTTGACATGGGTACCACCCAGCGCCGTAGGCACCAGATTGACGAAACTCTCGGTAATCGCCTCTCCACCATCGGGAAGCCAGGTGAGTGCCCAGTCGACCGCTTCGGTCTCTGCGCTAAAAGTACCCGTAAAGGGCTCTTGAGGAAGTCGTTCCTGCCCCTGTAGCTCATCAACGAGATAATCACTCAGTCCCTCTTCATAGAGCCACTCCAGCGACTCATTGGCAGCCTCATCTTTGAACTTAACCGTAAGACCTGGGCAGAGTACCGCCTTGGCTCGCAACAGATGTTTAAGACGCGGCAGAGAGAGTTTGGCTGAATCAAAAAATTGCGGATCGGGACTAAAACGAATGGTGGTACCGATGTTACGCTGCCCCACCTCACCGATCTCCTTGAGATCCATCACCTTAAGACCATTCTCAAAGGCGATCTGATACTCCTTACCACCCCGACGCACAAAGACATCGAGTCGCTTAGAGAGCGCATTAACCACCGAAACACCCACACCATGGAGGCCACCGGAAAATTTATAGCTGGTATTAGAGAATTTCCCCCCCGCATGGAGCTTGGAGAGAATTACCTCAACCCCAGGAACCCCCTCTGTAGGGTGAATATCGACCGGCATACCGCGACCATCATCCTTAACCTCGACCGATTGATCCTTAAAGAGGGTCACCGAAATGGTTTTACAATGACCAGCCATCGCCTCATCGACGGAGTTGTCGATCACCTCTTGTGCAAGGTGGTTGGGGCGCTCGGTCTGGGTGTACATTCCCGGCCGTTTACGAACCGGTTCCAATCCTGATAGAACCTCTATCGATTCAGCGTTGTAATCTGACACGAATAATCTTCACTGGTAAAAAAGTTGGGTGATTATGCCAAAAAAAACCGACCATCGGGTCGGTTTTTTCACGCGCGAGAACTAAAATTAGTCCTCTTTGCCGGCAGCCTCTTCAAGAATGGGCTGTAGCTCACCCTTCTGATACATCTCCATCAGAATATCGTGACCGCCAATCAATTCACCCTTCACATAGATCTGCGGGAAAGTTGGCCAATCGGCGTAACGGGGCAGGTTTTCAAAAATCTCAGGATCAGCAATAACATTCACATGGGCAAACGGGACACCACAATTTTGTAACGCCTGTGAAGCACGACTTGAGTAGCCACACTGCGGCATCTGCGGGGTACCCTTCATGTAGATCACAATAGGGTTGCTCTCTACCTGCTCTTTAATACGATCTAAAACGTCCATCAAAAACCTCGTTAATTTGGCCTAATCTAAATAATAACCTTCTCTTAGGTAGTCAATTTGGGGGCAATTGGCTCCGATTCAAGTCTCTGCCCATCAAGAATTGGGCAAATTATCGATATGGGTCTGTAACCACAACTCCAGAAGCGCCAAATGCCATAGTTTGGAGCCCTGTAGGCGGGTAAAGTGCTGATCCGGCTCACGAAGTAGCTTCTCGACATAGGCACGATTGTAGATGCCACGGTTGATGCAGACCTCTGAATCGAGAATTTTGCGCATAAACTCAAGGAAATCACCACGCACATATTTCAGTGCTGGCATCGGAAAGTAGCCCTTGGGCCGGTCAATTACCCCGTCGGGGATCAGACCACGGGAGATCTTCTTGAGAACATACTTAGCATCATCTCCATCAGGACCAAGCTTC
>JAOTST010000193.1 GCA_029864785.1 Chromatiales bacterium
CGCGTTGAGTGGTGTGAACATTAATCATGTGGTTAACATGCCATTCGCTGGGTCAGTGTGTCAATCGGTATTTGATATTTATTGGTGTTTAATTTTGTTCTGATGGAAATGGGTTAAAAATTCACCGAGTAGACGAAACTCTTTTTCGCGTCTACTACCTTTACGCCAGGCAATGCCGATCTCTCTGAAACTTTTTTCTTTAAGGGGATAGGTCTTAACTCGAGTTCCTTTCAAAAGTGGAGAACCTTGTGCCATCTCTGGAAGAAAGGTGAGCCCGATATCGGCATCGACCATCTCGATTAATGTGAGTAGGCTGCTGGCCGAAAACCGGCTCACTTGATTAAGGTCACGAATTTGGCATGCGGCTAGGGCATGATCCCTTAGGCAGTGCCCATCTTCGAGCAGTAGTATCGACTCTTGTTCCAGCTTATCAATGTTATAGTAAAGAGGGTCAATGAGTGTACTACGGGTACGACAGGCGAGAAGGAATGGATCTTTAAATAGGGTGCTTATCTCAACCCCACGCAGCGCAAAGGGGAGGGCGATGATGATCAGGTCTAGCTCACCACTCAGTAATTTTTGATGAACTCTCGCCGTGGTATCCTCAACGAGATAGAGCTGTAGTTCAGGGTACTGTTTACGGAGTTCTGGAAGAAATCGAGGCAATAGAAAGGGGGCTATGGTTGGAATAACCCCTAGTTTTAATTTTCCAGATAGAGGTAATTGACTGGATTGAGCCATCTCAACCAGAGATTCGGCGGCATTTAGAGTCAAGCGCGCCTGAATAGCAATCTCTCTACCGATATCGGTGATGGTTACACGGCGGTTGGTACGATCAACTAGCTGAGTAGCTAACAGGTTTTCTAAATCACGAATCGCTATACTAAAGGCTGATTGCGAGACAAAGCAGCTCTCGGCGGCACGACCAAAGTGGTTGAACTCCACCAGAGCGAGGAAGTAGCGTAACTGTTTGAGCGTTGGGAGAGTCATTGTAGATACCTGAATCAATTGATTTGAAAATTATATCAATTTGATTGAAATATTCAATTATACAAATCAAAGGTGGTTCACTATTATGAACCCAGTTTTTAAGACAACACCTAATAATTTAACCCATAAGGATAGATAAGATGTTAGAGAATAGAGAAGGTCAGAAGGTTCCATCAGTTGCATTCCACACCCGTCAGGACAACGCGTGGGTTGATGTCACCACAGATGAGATTTTTGCCAACAAGCGTGTCATTGTATTTTCACTTCCAGGAGCTTTCACCCCGACCTGTTCATCATCGCACGTGCCTCGCTTTAACCAGCTAGAGCCCGTCTTCAAGGCAAATGGTATTGATGATATTGTCTGTATGTCGGTCAACGATGCCTTTGTGATGAACGAATGGAAGGTAGAGCAGGGTGCCGATAGCATCACCTTTATACCGGATGGTAATGGTGAGTTCAGCGAAGGAATGGGCATGTTGGTCGATAAGGCCGCCATCGGATTCGGTAAGCGTTCATGGCGCTATGCGATGGTGGTTGATAATGGTGTAGTCGAGAAGATGTTTATCGAACCCGATGAGCCAGGTGATCCTTATGGGGTATCAGATGCTGACACCATGCTTCAATATGTCGCCCCGGAGGCAGCACGCCCACTGAGTGTCACGGTATTTACCCGTAAAGGTTGCCCATTCTGCGCCAAGGCGAAGGGAATGTTGCGCGATGCCGGTATTGAGTTTGAGGAGCTGTTGATGGGGCGTGATTACACGGATAGAACCCTGCGTGCAGTTGCTGGAACCACATCGGTACCGCAGATCTTTATCGATGGTGATGAGATTGGTGGTTCAGACAAGCTGGAAGAGTGGTTGGCTAAAAGTTAGAATAGCTTTATTAAGTTAGTCTGCTCAATTGAGGGGCGGCCAATATTGGTCGCCCCTTTGCTTTTAGGTCTCAAAAAATATGATCCGTATGCAACAGCTCTCCCTCTATCGTGGGAGTAAACCACTCATCCTTGAGAGCGATCTTGATCTGCATAGCGGTTGGAAGGTGGGGATCACCGGTGCCAACGGTTGTGGAAAGTCATCCCTGCTGGCACTGGTTCGTGGTGAGATTAGTTCGGATCATGGCTCATTGAATTTCCCGGATGGCTGGCAGATCGCCTCTGTGGCTCAGGAGACACCGGCATCAGATCAGAGTGCGCTCGACTATGTGCTTGATGGGGATAGTGAATACCGAAACTTACAGGAACAAATCGCGCATGCGGAGGCTGCGGATGGCGATGGGCTAGGAGAGCTGCATGCAGGGTTTGAGGCGATCGATGGCTACAATGCCCCCCATCGTGCCGGAAAGCTGCTTTCAGGGCTGGGATTTAAGCAGGAGGAACATCTGCACCCGGTAAAGAATTTCTCTGGTGGATGGCGCATGCGACTCAATCTTGCTCAGGCACTGCTAAGTCGCTCAGATCTACTGCTGCTCGATGAGCCGACCAACCACCTCGACCTCGATACTACCTTCTGGTTGCAGGATTGGCTCAATAGCTATAAGGGCACGCTTCTGCTGATTTCACACGATCGTGAATTTCTCGATGAGATTGTTGATCACACCATCAATATCAGTCACCAGAAAGCCACTCTATACACCGGAAACTATAGCCAGTTTGAGAAGCAGCGTGCGGCACGACTCATCCAACAACAATCGGCTTTTGAGAAGCAGCAGCGGGAACGGGAGCAGATGCACCGCTTTATCGAGCGCTTTAAGGCCAAGGCGAGTAAGGCCAAGCAGGCGCAGAGTCGTGTTAAGGCACTTGAGCGGATGGAGGAGCTGTTGCCGGCCCATGTCGATTCCCAATTCCATTTCTCATTCTTTGAGCCCAAACGATTACCTGCACCTCTGCTCGATCTGGAGGAGGGTGTAATCGGTTACGGTTCTACACCGATTGCCAGTGGTATCAATCTGCGTATTCATCCGGGGGATCGGATCGCCCTGTTGGGACACAATGGTGCCGGTAAGACGACACTGATCAAAACCCTCTGTGGCGAACAGGCGTTGCTATCGGGGAGTAGAAATCATTCACCGGATACTCAAATAGGCTACTTTGCCCAGCATCAACTAGAGCAACTTGATGTAAATGGTACGCCGCTGCTTCACCTGAGCCGACTCAAGCCCGATGCCTCTGAGCAGGAGCTGCGTAACTTCCTCGGTGGATTTGGATTTGCCGGGGATATGGCCCTTGCCACAGTGAACAATTTTTCCGGCGGTGAAAAGACGCGCCTGGTGCTGGCGATGTTGGTCTTCCAAAGACCCAATATGCTCCTGCTTGATGAGCCGACCAACCATCTGGATCTTGAGATGCGTCATGCATTGACCATCGCCTTACAGACGTTTAGTGGCGCAATTCTGATGATCTCCCATGACCGTCATCTACTGCGTAGTGTGACCGACCAGTTCCTCTTGGTTGATAAAGGATCGGTAATCCCCTTTGATGGTGATATTGAGGATTATCATCAATGGTTAAAGAGTGGTGGGAATGATGAGGAGACTGTAGATAAGGCTCAAACCATATCCTCCAAAAAAGAGCAGCGTCAACAGGCGGCAGAGATGCGTAAAAAGAGTCAGCCGTTGACCAATAAGATCAAAAATCTTGAAAAAGATTTGGAGAAACTGCAGTCACGAATCGCTGTGATTACCGAACAGCTAGCCGATGCCACCATCTATGAGGCGGGTAATAAAGATAAGCTAACGGAGTTGCTGAAAGAGAAGGGGAACGTTGAGAATCAGATCGAAGAGGTCGAAATGGAGTGGCTTGAGATTCATGAGGAGCTAGAGCTGTTGCAGCAACAGCTCTAACGCCTTAAACGACGGCATCAATGCGAGGCAGTAGTTGTCCACTTGTTGTGGGCGATTCATAACTCTCTTGATTACTCTGGTATGCAGCGATAGCGGTGTGTTGCATATCTTGAGTTTGATTCGCTGTATTAGTAGCTGATGGTTGAGCGAACTGGG
>JAOTST010000008.1 GCA_029864785.1 Chromatiales bacterium
CACAGAGAAAAAACGGATTCGTAAAGATTTTGGGAAACGTCCTGGAATACTTGATGTCCCCTATCTGATTGCAACGCAGATTAATTCATATCGCTGTTTTTTACAGGTGGGTGCGGATAGCAAAACCCGTAAAGAGACTGGATTACATAGCGCTTTTGGTTCGGTATTTCCTATTGTTAGTTACTCAGGAAGTGCAGCCCTTGAATATGTAAGCTATCGCCTTGGCGAGCCTGGCTTTGATGTCAATGAGTGTAAGATGCGTGGAATGACCTATGCAGCACCTCTACGGGTTAAGCTGCGTTTGGTCATCTATGATAAAGAGTCGGCTACCAAGGCTGTAAAAGATGTCCGTGAGCAAGAGGTCTACATGGGCGAAATGCCTTTGATGACCGATAACGGTACATTCGTGATTAATGGTACCGAGCGGGTTATCGTCTCCCAGCTCCATCGCTCTCCAGGTGTCTTTTTTGAGCATGACAAAGGTAAGACGCACTCCTCAGGAAAGTTGCTGTTTAGTGCCCGTGTTATTCCTTACCGTGGTTCATGGCTCGATTTTGAATTCGATCCTAAAGATTGCGTCTTTGTTCGTATCGACCGTCGCCGTAAGCTGCCTGCAACTATTTTGTTGCGCGCCCTCGGTTATGACACACAGCAAATTCTCGATACCTTCTTTGATACCGACAGCATCACCCTCAGTGAGGAGAGCGCTACTATCGCGTTAATTCCTGAGCGTCTACGCGGAGAAGTTGCTGCTGCGGATATTAAAATTGGTAAGAAAGTTCTGGTTGCTGGAGGCAAGCGCATCACCGCACGCCATATTCTTGAGCTTGAAAAAGCTGGAGTAGAGCAGCTAGATATTACCCATGAAGCACTTATTGGAAAGACTCTTGCTCACGAAATTATTGATACCGAAAGTGGTGAGGTAGTTACTGAGACCAACGAAGAGATTACCGAAGAGGTGCTAGCCAAGTTATTGGCTAGTGGCGTGAAGGAGTTCAAGACACTCTTCACCAATGACCTTGATGTGGGACCTTACATCTCCTCGACGCTGCGTATCGATAGCACCAACAGTCCTCTTGAGGCGTTGGTTGAGATCTATCGCATGATGCGTCCTGGTGAGCCACCCACAAAAGAAGCTGCCGAGAAGCTGTTCCAAAATCTTTTCTTTGCGGAAGAGCGCTATGACCTCTCTATTGTGGGTCGTATGAAGTTCAACCGTCGTGTTGGCCGCGAAGAGGTGACCGGCTCCGGTACGCTTTCTAATGAAGATATTCTTGAAGTCATTAAAGAGCTGATCAATATCCGTAACGGCAAAGGTGTCATCGATGATATCGACCACCTTGGAAATCGTCGTGTACGGAGCGTTGGCGAGATGGCAGAGAACCAGTTCCGTGTTGGACTGGTTCGTGTCGAGCGTGCTGTTAAAGAGCGTCTGACTCTTGCAGAGGCCGATAATCTCATGCCTCAAGAACTAATTAACGCTAAGCCTGTATCGGCTGCGATTAAAGAGTTCTTCGGTTCGTCACAGTTATCACAGTTTATGGATCAGAATAATCCACTTTCTGAAGTCACCCATAAGCGCCGTATTTCGGCTCTCGGCCCCGGCGGTTTAACACGTGAGCGTGCCGGTTTTGAGGTGCGTGATGTACACCCAACTCACTACGGTCGTGTCTGCCCTATCGAGACCCCTGAGGGACCAAACATTGGTCTGATTAACTCATTGGCAGTCTATGCTCGTACCAATGATTATGGTTTCCTTGAGACGCCTTACCGTAAGGTAGTTGATAGTCGTATCACCGATGAGATCGAATATCTATCTGCAATCGACGAGAGTACTTACGTGATTGCACAGGCCAATATTGGTGTTGATGCCGATGGCTTCATTATTGATGACCTCGTCTCTTGCAGACACCTCAATGATTTCATGCTCTCTGCCAAAGATAAGGTGGATTATCTGGATGTTTCCGCCAAGCAGATCGTTTCGGTTGCGGCATCGATTATCCCATTCCTTGAGCACGATGATGCGAACCGTGCACTGATGGGATCCAACATGCAACGTCAGGCCGTGCCCACTCTGAAGGCTGATAAGCCTCTGGTTGGTACTGGCATGGAACGTACTGTTGCTATGGACTCAGGTGTAACCGTGGTTGCTCGCCGTGGTGGTATTATTGACTCGGTTGACGCAGCACGTATCGTTGTTCGTATTAACGACGATGAGACCGAAGCGGGCGAGTCAGGTGTTGATATCTATAATCTGACTAAATATACCCGTTCAAACCAAAATACCTGTATCAATCAACGCCCACTGGTTAAGTCGGGTGATCTGATTGCGCGAGGAGATTGTCTTGCTGATGGTCCTTCAACCGATATGGGTGAGCTGGCTCTAGGACAAAATATGCGTATCGCATTCATGCCCTGGAACGGTTACAACTTTGAGGATTCGATCCTTATCTCTGAGCGAGTTGTTGATGAAGATCGTTTCACCACCATTCACATTCAGGAACTGACCTGTATCGCACGTGATACCAAGTTGGGTTCGGAAGAGATTACGGCTGATATCCCTAATGTAAGCGAGAGCGCACTGGGTAAACTCGATGAGGCGGGTATCGTCTATATCGGTGCCGAGGTGAAGCCTGGCGATATTCTGGTCGGTAAGGTGACGCCTAAAGGTGAGACTCAGCTAACACCGGAAGAGAAACTCCTGAGAGCTATCTTTGGTGATAAGGCATCGGATGTTAAAGATACCTCACTGCGAGTCTCTTCCAGTACCTATGGTACGGTTATTGGTGTTCAGGTCTTTACTCGTGATGGTCTTGAAAAAGACTCACGCGCTCAGTCTATTGAAGATAGTGAACTTGATCTGGTGCGCAAGGATCTTAAAGATCAGCAGCGCATTATGGATGATGATGCCTTTGCCCGTGTTGCTAAGATGCTACAGAGCAAGGTTGCTCAAGGTGGTCCCAATAAGCTGAAGGCTGGCGATAAGATTACCAAGGGTTATCTCGAAGAGCTTGACCGTGAAAAATGGTTTGAAATTAGTCTGAAAGATGATGATGCCAATGCTGCACTTGAGGCGATCTCCAAGCAACTCAAAGATCAGAAGAAGAGCTTTGATGAGCAGTTTGAGGTCAAAAAGAAGAAATTAACTCAAGGTGATGATCTTGCTCCTGGCGTATTGAAGATGGTTAAGGTCTATCTGGCCGTTAAGCGTCGCATTCAGCCTGGAGACAAGATGGCTGGTCGTCATGGTAACAAGGGTGTTATCTCGATGATTGTCCCTGTTGAGGATATGCCTCACGATGCGAATGGTGAGCCGGTTGATATCCTGCTAAACCCATTGGGTGTACCTTCGCGGATGAACGTTGGTCAGGTACTTGAAACTCACTTAGGCTGGGCTGCAAAAGGGCTCGGCGTTCGAATTGGTGAGATGATTGATGCTCAGAAGAAGATTGCGGATATCCGTGTCTTCCTTGAGAAGATCTATAACAAGAGTGGTAAGTCCGAAGATATCAATAGCCTCTCGGATGAAGAAGTTGTTGAGCTGGCCAAAAACCTACGTAAAGGTGTGCCGATGGCGACACCTGTATTTGACGGTGCCGATGAAAAAGAGATCGACTATATGCTCGAACTCGCGGGCTTAGAAACTTCTGGTCAGTCCATTCTCTATGATGGACGGACAGGTGAGAAATTTGAGCGTCCGATTACCGTTGGTTATATGTACATGCTTAAGCTTAATCACCTTGTTGATGACAAGATGCATGCACGTTCAACCGGTCCATACAGTCTGGTTACCCAGCAGCCATTGGGTGGTAAAGCTCAGTTTGGTGGACAGCGTTTCGGTGAGATGGAGGTGTGGGCTCTTGAAGCATACGGCGCAACACATACCCTGCAAGAGATGCTTACGGTTAAGTCGGATGATGTGAACGGTCGAACCAAGATGTATAAAAACATCGTTGATGGTGATCTCCGTATGGATGCAGGTATGCCGGAATCATTCAATGTACTGATCAAAGAGATTCGTGCACTGGGTATCGACATTGAGCTGGAACTGGAAAAAGAGTAGTTCGTTGAACGACATATTCAAACGAACGGCGAACTATTTAGAGGAGTGCACTAAGTGAAAGATCTACTCAACCTATTAAAGCAGCAGGGTGGCGCAACTGACGATTTCGATACCATTCGAATCGGTCTGGCATCCCCCGATAAAATTCGTTCATGGTCATTCGGTGAGGTAAAGAAGCCCGAGACCATTAACTATCGTACCTTCCGCCCAGAGCGTGATGGTCTCTTCTGTGCCAAGATTTTTGGCCCAGTTAAAGACTACGAATGTCTCTGTGGTAAATATAAGCGTCTCAAGCACCGTGGTGTGATTTGTGAGAAGTGTGGCGTAGAGGTTACCCTCTCCAAGGTGCGTCGTGAGCGCATGGGTCATATTGACCTGGCATCACCCGTTGCCCACATCTGGTTCCTTAAGTCACTGCCATCACGTCTTGGTCTGCTACTTGATATGACCCTGCGTGATATCGAGCGAGTACTCTATTTTGAGGCATTCGTAGTCACTGAGCCTGGCATGACCGAGCTTGAGCGTGGTCAGCTTCTCTCTGATGAGACCTACCTCGATGCCATTGAAGAGTATGGTGATGAGTTTGAGGCACTAATGGGTGCCGAAGCGATTCTCGCGATGTTGAAAGCGATGGATTTGAAAACCGAATTCGCCAAGTTGAGCGATGAGATCCCTCAGACTAACTCTGAGACCAAGCTGAAGAAACTGACCAAGCGTCTGAAATTGATCGAGGCATTTATCGAGTCAGGTAACAAGCCTGAGTGGATGGTGTTGAAAGTTCTGCCGGTTCTTCCACCAGAGCTGCGTCCACTGGTTCCACTTGAAGGTGGACGTTTTGCGACATCTGATCTGAACGACCTCTATCGTCGCGTTATCAACCGTAATAATCGTCTCAAGCGTCTACTCGATCTCAATGCACCCGATATTATCGTGCGTAATGAGAAGCGTATGCTGCAAGAGTCGGTTGATGCGTTGCTCGACAACGGTCGTCGCGGACGTGCTATCACGGGTTCTAATAAGCGCCCACTGAAATCGCTTGCCGATATGATTAAAGGTAAGCAGGGTCGTTTCCGTCAGAACCTGCTTGGAAAGCGTGTCGACTATTCGGGACGTTCGGTTATCGTGGTTGGTCCTACTCTGAAATTGCATCAGTGTGGTCTTCCTAAAAAGATGGCGCTTGAACTCTTTAAGCCCTTCATCTTTAGCAAGCTGGAGCTTAAAGGTCTGGCAACCACCATCAAGGCGGCCAAAAAACTGGTTGAAAAAGAGGGTCCCGAGGTTTGGGATATTCTAGAAGATGTGATCCGTGAGCATCCTGTTATGCTCAACCGTGCACCAACACTTCACAGATTGGGTATCCAGGCGTTTGAGCCAACCCTGATCGAAGGTAAAGCGATTCAACTTCACCCGCTGGTATGTGCCGCATTCAACGCTGACTTTGACGGTGACCAGATGGCGGTACACGTACCGCTCTCTATTGAGGCGCAGCTCGAAGCACGTACCTTGATGATATCGACTAACAACATCCTTTCGCCCGCCAATGGTGAGCCAATTATCGTACCTTCTCAGGACGTGGTTCTGGGGCTCTACTTTATGACTCGTGAGCGTGTAAACGCCGAAGGCGAGGGGATGATCTTCTCCAGTGTGGATGAAGTGCGTCGCGCCTACGACACGAATACGGTTCATCTGCAAGCGAAGGTTAAGGTTCGTATTTCCGAGACCGTAAAAGATGAAAATGGTGAATCACAAGTTGTAACGACGATTAAAGATACTACCGTCGGTCGTTCTCTGTTATTTGATATCACGCCAGCAGGAATGCCGTTTGAGCTAGCCGATAAGCCGATGGTCAAGAAGGCGATCTCTGCACTCATCAACTATAGCTATCGTGAACTGGGTCTGAAAGATACGGTTATCTTTGCCGATCAGCTGATGTATCTTGGCTTCAGAATGGCGACCCGCTCAGGAGTCTCTTTCTGTTCCGACGATATGATGATTCCCGATAGCAAGGTAGAAATACTGGCTCGCGCAGAGGCTGAGGTGACCGAGATTGAGAATCAGTATATCTCGGGTCTGGTGACCAACGGTGAGCGCTACAACAAAGTTGTTGATATCTGGTCTCACACCAACGATCAGGTCGCCAAGGCGATGATGGACATGTTGGGACAAGAGGATGTAGTCAATAGCAAAGGCGAGACCGTCAAGCAGGACTCCTTCAACTCGGTCTATATGATGGCTGATTCAGGTGCTCGTGGTAGCCCCGCACAGATTCGTCAGCTCGCGGGTATGCGTGGTCTGATGGCCAAGCCGGACGGCTCGATCATCGAGACACCCATTACAGCCAACTTCCGTGAAGGTCTATCGGTACAGGAATACTTTATCTCGACTCACGGCGCTCGTAAGGGTCTAGCCGATACTGCATTGAAGACGGCAAACTCTGGATACCTGACTCGCCGTCTGGTTGATGTTGCTCAGGATATGGTGGTTACCGATGTCGATTGCGGCACAACCCGTGGTCTGGCTCTTCACAGTCTGGTCGAAGGTGGTGATGTGGTCGAGCCACTGCACGAGCGTGTACTCGGTCGTGTAACGGCAGAAGATGTGATGGTTCCTGGCACTGATGAGGTGGCGATTCCTCGCAACACCCTGCTTGATGAGGCGATGGTTCAGCGTATCGAAGAGCTCTCTATCGATCACTTGAGGGCGCGTTCAGCGATTACTTGTGACACCCGTTATGGGGTCTGTGCGACCTGTTATGGTCGTGACCTCGCTCGTGGTCATATGGTTAATCAAGGTGAGTCGGTAGGCGTTATTGCTGCTCAGTCGATTGGTGAGCCTGGAACACAGTTGACCATGCGTACCTTCCATATTGGTGGTGCTGCATCGCGTTCTGCTTCGGCGAATAACATTCAGAATAAGAGCGGTGGCCGCGTGCGTCTGCACAACATTAAGACTGTTGAGCATAAAGATGGTTATGTGGTTGCGGTCTCACGTTCTGGTGAATTAACCCTTCTTGATGATAGTGGTCGTGAGCGTGAGCGTTATAAGGTTCCTTATGGTGCACGTATCGATGTAACCAATGAACAAGTGATTAACGCAGGTTCAATTTTGGCGACATGGGATCCCCATACACATCCAGTTATTACCGAGATCTCAGGTCAGGTCACCTTCTCCGATTTTGAAGAGGGTATTACCGTTCAGAAGCAGACCGATGATGTGACCGGTCTCTCTTCATTGGTTGTGCTTGATCCCAAGCAGCGTGCGACCGCGGGTAAAGATAAACGTCCGATGGTGAAGCTGGTTGATGACAAGGGTGATGACATCAATATTCCAGGCACCGAGATCCCAGCGCAGTACTTCCTGCCAGGTGGTGCGATCGTCAGTCTTCATGATGGCGCATCGGTTGGTATTGGTGATGTTCTTGCACGTATTCCTCAAGAGTCATCGAAGACTCGTGATATTACCGGTGGTCTGCCTCGTGTTGCGGACCTCTTTGAAGCGCGTAAGCCGAAAGAGTCGTCTATTATGGCGGAGATTTCTGGTACCGTTAGTTTCGGAAAAGAGACCAAAGGTAAGCGTCGTCTGGTATTGACTCCTGCTGAGGGTGATGCCTATGAGGAGCTTATTCCTAAGTGGCGTCACATCAATGTGTTCGAGGGTGAGCACGTTGAGAAGGGCGAGACCATTGTTGAAGGTGAACTTAACCCACACGATATTCTACGTCTGAAGGGTGTCGCCGAGCTGGCGGGTTACATCGTTAACGAGGTGCAGGATGTTTACCGTCTACAAGGTGTAAAGATCAACGATAAGCACATTGAGGTTATTGTTCGTCAAATGTTGCGTAAGGCAGAGATTACATCTGGTGGTGATAGTAAGTTCCTTAAAGGTGAGCAGGTTGAATATGCTCGTATCCTTGATGAGAATGAGCGTGTTTCGGGCAAAGATGGCGTTGAGGCGAACTATCAGCGTATGCTTTTGGGTATTACCAAGGCATCTCTAGCAACCGAGTCGTTTATTTCGGCCGCATCGTTCCAGGAGACCACACGTGTTCTTACGGATGCAGCGGTTACCGGTAAGGTCGATAAGCTGCGTGGTCTCAAGGAGAATGTCATCGTTGGTCGCCTGATCCCTGCGGGAACAGGTCTGGCATATCATGAAGAGCGCCGTCGCAAGCGTGTTGAAGATGCTTTTGGTGATGAGATGGCTGCCGCAGAGGCCGCTGTTGAAACACCTGTAGCCGAGGCAACTGAAGGCGAGGCGGTAGAAGAGAGCTCAGTAGAGTAACTCTTTTATCCCCAATAAAACCGGTGCTCCGTAAGGACCACCGGTTTTTTGCCTACAGGGATGTAGGTACACCGCGATCGCGTGGATGCGAAAGAGCGGTGTTGTTTGTGCTCCTCAATCGTTTCTGCTGTTATAGCTCTACATGATCCTCGTGCACCGCGATCGCATGGCCGTTCCCGCACATCCATGTGCTCCACGGCACTAGAACATCCTGTTCGTCGGACTCGAAAGAGCGGTGTTGTTTGTGCCCCTCAGCGGCTTCGGTTGAACGCTATAAACAGATGACTACTCTCGTGCATAGGATGCGAGAGAGTGGACCACTCGTCGTTTTTACTATTTTAGATGTACATGAGCCCGGTATGCCGCAATCACACGGCTGCCCTCGTACACCCATGCCTCTTTCTATACATCCTGTGCGTCAGACGCACGAATAGTGTCGTTCTGTGGTTATATGCACGGTAAACCCTTGGAATTGTAGAAAATAGACAGCTGAATTCTAATTTAGTAAATATGTGGCTACGCTCAGTCCCAGTCGATCTCCAAATATCACCTAAGATCAGGTTGACAACAGCGCCCCGCATCTCTACAATTCCGCCTCTTTTCTGACAGGTCGGTTCGTGCCGTCCTGTCATTTTGTTTTGCCCTGGAGAAAAATGGGATTATGGCGACAATTAACCAATTAGTACGTAAACCTCGTAGCCGCAAGAAGGTGAAGAGTAATGTTCCTGCCCTTGAGGCGTGTCCTCAGAAGCGTGGCGTTTGCACCCGTGTCTATACTACGACACCTAAAAAACCAAACTCTGCACTGCGTAAGGTGGCTCGTGTACGTCTGACTAACGGTTTTGAGGTCTCTTCATATATTGGTGGTGAAGGCCACAATCTTCAGGAGCACTCGGTGGTGCTGATTCGTGGCGGTCGTGTTAAAGATTTGCCTGGTGTCCGTTACCACGTTGTTCGTGGCTCACTCGATACCGCCGGTGTTAGTGATCGTAAGGCTGGCCGTTCTAAGTACGGTACCAAGCGTCCTAAGTCTTAATATATAAAGGTTTCTAAAGATGTCTAGAAGAAATACAGCAGCAAAACGTGAGATTTTGCCCGATCCCAAGTTCGGAAATCGCACCCTCTCCAAGTTCATGAATATTGTTATGCAGAGTGGCAAAAAATCTGTCGCTGAGCGCATTGTTTATGGTGCACTGGATCAGGTTGCAGAGAAGAACAAGAGTGGTGAGCCGCTTGATATCTTTGAAAAAGCACTAGAGAACATTCGTCCGATGGTTGAGGTTAAATCTCGCCGTGTGGGTGGCGCGACTTATCAGGTGCCTATCGAGGTACGTGGAGAGCGTGGTACTGCTCTGGCGATGCGCTGGTTGGTAGACTCTGCGCGTAAGCGTGGTGAGAAGACCATGGGTCTTAGACTCGCCGGTGAAATTCTTGATGCCAACGATAGTAAAGGTAGCGCTGTGAAAAAGCGTGAAGATACTCACCGTATGGCTGAAGCCAATAAGGCGTTCGCTCACTACCGCTGGTAGTCGAGAGGATCAGGAACAACTCCGGTGGCACGTACAACCCCTATCGACCGTTATCGCAACTTGGGCATCATGGCTCATATTGATGCAGGTAAGACGACGACTACCGAAAGGGTTTTGTACTACACCGGAATCTCTCACAAGATTGGTGAGGTGCATGACGGTGCTGCGACCATGGATTGGATGGAGCAGGAGCAGGAGCGTGGAATAACCATCACCTCTGCGGCAACCACCTGTTTCTGGCAAGGGATGGACAAACAGTTTGAGCAACATCGTATCAATATTATTGATACACCGGGGCACGTTGACTTCACTATTGAAGTGGAGCGATCTCTGAGAGTTCTAGATGGCGCATGTGCTGTCTTCTGTGCTGTGGGTGGTGTAGAGCCACAGTCTGAGACGGTATGGAGACAGGCCAATAAATACGAGGTTCCTCGAATCGCATTCGTCAATAAGATGGATCGTTCGGGTGCCGATTTTCTGCGTGTGGTTGAGCAGATTAAGACCCGTCTGGGTGCCAACGCAATTCCGATTCAGCTCAATATAGGTGCTGAAGAAGAGTTTGCCGGTATTATTGATCTGATCCGCATGAAGGCGATCTACTGGAATGAATCTGACATGGGCGCAACCTATGAAGAGAAGGATATTCCTGCTGAACTGATGGAGAAGGCGCAGGAGCTGCACGACCAGATGGTTGAAGCGGCTGCCGAGGCGAATGAAGATTTGATGGAAAAATATCTTGATGAGAGTGATCTCTCTCAGGATGATATTCGTGAAGGTCTGCGTGTTCAGACGCTGAGAAACGAGATTGTTCTCTGCATGTGCGGTTCAGCCTTTAAGAACAAAGGCGTGCAGGCAATGCTCGATGCAGTCATCTATTATATGCCTGCACCGACCGATGTTAAGGCGATTGCCGGTGTTCTTGATGATGCCGATGAGAGCGAGGCAGAGCGTCACGCCAATGATGATGAGCCGTTTGCGGCGTTGGCGTTTAAGATTGCGACCGACCCATTTGTGGGAACGCTGACTTTTTTCAGGGTTTACTCTGGAATTCTTAAGTCGGGCGATTCGGTCTATAACCCGGTGAAAGGTAAGAAAGAGCGTGTTGGTCGTATCCTACAGATGCATGCCAATTCGCGTGAAGAGATTAAAGAGGTTCGCGCGGGTGATATTGCCGCAGCAGTGGGCCTGAAGGATGTCACTACGGGTGAAACTCTCTGCGACCAGAAAAATGTGATTACGCTTGAGCGTATGGAGTTTCCTGAACCGGTTATTTCGGTGGCGATTGAGCCTAAGACTCAGGCCGATCAGGAGAAGATGGGCGTCGCCCTCTCCAAGCTGGCTCAAGAGGACCCCTCATTCCGTGTCCATACCGATGAAGAGTCGGGGCAGACCATTATTTCGGGAATGGGTGAGCTGCACCTAGAGATTATCGTTGATCGTATGAAACGTGAATTTTCAGTAGAGGCCAATGTCGGTGCGCCGCAGGTCTCTTACCGTGAAGGAATTCACAATAAGGTTGAGGCAGAAGGAAAATTTATCCGTCAATCTGGTGGTCGTGGTCAATATGGACATGTCTGGTTGCGCATTGAGCCGCAAGAGCAGGGTGTAGGTTACGAATTTGTGAATGAAGTTGTGGGTGGTTCGGTTCCGCGCGAGTATATTCCTGCGGTCGATAAGGGTATTCAGGAGCAGATGGGCAATGGTGTTTTAGCCGGATATCCCATGGAAGATGTGAAGGTTACCCTGTTTGATGGCTCCTACCACGATGTCGATTCAAACGAGATGGCCTTTAAGGTTGCCGGTTCAATGGGATTTAGGAATGGCGCACTTGATGCAGGTGCCTACCTTCTTGAACCCATTATGAATGTTGAGGTGGTGACACCTGAAGAGTACATGGGTGACGTGATGGGCGATTTGAATCGTCGTCGTGGCATCGTGCAGGGTATGGAAGACAGTGTCTCTGGAAAGCAGATTAGAGCTGAAGTTCCGCTGGCCGAAATGTTCGGTTATGCGACTGATATGCGCTCTGCCACTCAGGGACGTGCGACCTACTCAATGGAGTTTGCTAAGTATGCAGAGGCTCCTAATAATATTGCTGAAGTCGTCATGAAAAAGGCTTCTTAACCGTTTTAAGTATTTAGAAATTTAGATTTTTGTAGAGGTAAATAGTCGTGTCAAAAGAGAAATTTGAAAGAACGAAACCCCATGTCAACGTAGGCACAATTGGCCACGTCGACCATGGAAAGACCACCCTGACAGCGGCCATCACCAAGT
>JAOTST010000194.1 GCA_029864785.1 Chromatiales bacterium
CCAAGTTCAAAACCAAGCATCTCATCTTCAACATCACCTAGGCCGGTTACAAAAATCACGGGAATGGCCGCGGTTGATGGATTGCCCTTAAGAGCCTTACAAACTTGGTAGCCGTCCATTTCCGGCATCATGACATCGAGCAGAATCATATTGGGGCGCGGCTGATTATTGGCAATAGAGAGGGCATCTACGCCGCTGGATGCGAGTTTTACGTCATACTCATCCTGCAAGATGTTCTCTAGTAGCATCAAGTTTTCAGGAACATCATCAACAATCAGTATTGTTTCTTTAGCGGTTCTCATTAGTAACGATTATTTTATTTTTGTTTAAAATCAAAATGTTACACATTCTTTTGGAAACTTAAATTAGGGGGGGGTACGCTCAATCTCCTACGTAAAACAGGAGGTATGTCCTACATCATTAGTAGGTTGCCAACTGTATGGTGATTAACAGCTCTCCTAGAGCTGTCTTCTTCAAATGAATCTATCCCCCCTAGAATAGATTCTATTTTTCAGCGGCCTTCCCAGGCCGCTTTTTTTATACACTACTAAACGATTGATTTCAAAGGTTCCTACGTAATAATTGGAGTTTATCCTACATCCATAGGCGCGTAGTCGAGCTATTATTTTTAACAGTTCATTCATGAACGAAATCCTCCCGAATCTATTCCCCCTAACGATAGATTCAATCCCTTTAGCGGCCACTCCATTGGCCGCTTTTTTTTGCCCACAGGGAAGTGGGTACGCCTCGCGCGCAGGGATGCGCAGGAGAGGCGTTGTTTGTGTCCCACAAATGTATAAGTTATCTCGGAAGGAGCCAATCTACATACGCCTCGCGCGCAGGGATGCGCAGGAGAGGCGTTGTTTGTGTCCCACAAATGTATAAGTTATCTTGGAAGGAGCCAATCTACATACGCCTCGCGCGCAGGGACTGTTCCCGTGCATCCCTGCACTCCACAGCATTAAAGCATCCTGTACGTCATGCGAAAGAGCGGTGTTGTTTGTGCCCCACCTGCGTATTAGTCATTTTTCTCTACATTTGTGACATGCAACAGTAGAAAAACTACAGGCTATCAACTCTTCGCCCATGAAAAATCGAGTAGTAGCGTATATCTCCCGGTGCATGTGCAATAAAGCCGGAGAGTAGTGTTGCACCAATCAGGAGAATCAGGTCAGCTCCATCGGTGTATAAGATTAGAAGCAGCATTGCCATCTTGAGTAGAATTACCATACCCCGAAGCTGAATTAAGAAAATTTTTCCGGACCAGATTGATAGGAGCGTCAGGGCCAATCCACTGAGTATCGTTAGCCAGAGCCATGGCATGACCCGTTCTGGAATGACGTCAAAGAGGATGCCTCCACCGCTACCCAGTAGCCCCACCAGATGTAGCGATCGGAAGGTGATGTTAAGGATACGCATTGTGGTTGTGGTTATATGAACTATTTATCTCGTTGTGGACGCTCACCGATCTGAATCATTGATTCACGTCTCTTTCCTGCCCGAATGGTCACGATCTGTTGTTTATGATTGGGAGCCGATTGGCTGATCAGGTTGAGTGCACTTACGGGGTTGGTGATCGGCTGGCTATTAAAATTGATTAGAATATCTCCAGCCTTAATTCCCGCTTTATCGGCAGGTCCTCCAGTAAGCACACCGGCAATAATGACACCGTTGCTATTTTCCAGCCCGAATGATTCAGCTAGATCAGGAGTCACTTCTTGAATTTCAATACCTAACCAGCCACGGCTGACATGGCCTGTTTCGACGATCTGTTTCATGCTGCTCTTGGCCAGATTAACTGGGATAGCAAAACCGATCCCTTGTGAGCCTCCTGACTTACTAAAGATCGCTGTGTTGACGCCAATGAGGGCGCCATTGGCTGTAATTAATGCCCCACCAGAGTTGCCGGGGTTAATTGCGGCGTCAGTCTGAATAAAATTTTCGAAGGTATTGATACCCAATTCACTACGTCCTGTTGCACTGACGATGCCAAGAGTAACCGTTTGTCCCACGCCAAAGGGATTCCCTATGGCGAGAACAACATCACCAATGCGCAGAGCTTTCGAGTCGCCGAGCTGAATAATAGGGAGATTGGGGAGGTTAATTTTGAGTACGGCAAGGTCGGCTTCTGGATCGGTGCCTTGTACTGTGGCCGTAGCTGTACGTCCGTCATGGAGGGCAATTTCGATGGTATCTGCGCCGTCGATAACGTGGTTGTTGGTCAGAATGTGACCTTGATGGCTAACAAGAACGCCTGAACCAAGCGATCTCTCTTCTCTTTCACGAGGTTGCAGGTCGAGATAGTCTCCAAGAAAGCGTTGTACGAGAGGATCTTTAAATATGGAAGGAACGGCCTGAGTAATGTGTTTTTTCGTAAAGATATTGACTACCGCCGGCGCAGCTTTGTCGACCGCATCGGCGTAGCTTACAGGCCCGGAATCACGCGAATTCAGAGTGGTGCTACCAGAATTGATAAACTCAACCACCTTGTTGTGGTTGATGAGCTCGGGGTAGAAGATCTGTACCACAAAGGCGATGGCTAGCCCTACAATAAGGATTCGGGTCAGGTTGGCGAGGTCTTTTAACATATGTTCTCCCTGCTCTTTGGATGGTTTCCACGAGCCTAATTCTGTACGATGGACTAATTCTAACCGATATGAGATGAGAGAGCAGATGGTTCAACTTTCTGAGCTGATTCGATACACCAATACCCTGCTGGAGATCGAACGCTATCGTGACTACTGTCCCAACGGGCTTCAGGTCGAAGGGCGTGCTGAGGTGACTAAAATAGTCACAGGGGTGACCGCTTCGCAGGCGCTGATCGATGCCGCTATCGATGAACAAGCTGATCTGATATTGGTGCACCATGGCTACTTTTGGAAGGGGGAGGAGCCGACTATTAGCGGTATCAAGCGTAGGCGGATTAAGAGCCTGCTCGACAACAATATCTCGCTGCTCGCCTACCATCTACCGCTCGATGGTCATACCGACCTTGGCAACAATACCCATCTGGCCAAGCTATGGGGTTTTGATGTGGATGGTCGCTTTGGCGAAGGCATTGATGGTGGGCTTGGGCTCTATAGTGATCTACCCAAGCCTGTATCAATCAATGCGCTAGTTAAGCAGGTTTCAGAGTCGCTTGGACGAGAGGTGACACACCTGCCGGGAGGTGGTGAGATGGTCAAGCGTGTCGGCTGGTGCAGTGGAGGTGCCGATGGCTATTTCCAGGCCGCAATAAATTCTGGATGTGACCTCTATATTACCGGCGAAGCCTCAGAACCTGCATTCCATATTGCCCAAGAGATAGGAGCCCATTTTATTGCTGCAGGACACCACGCCACTGAGCGTGGTGGGGTGCGTCAGCTGGGAGAGCATCTGACTGAGATGTTCAACATTGAGCACCGCTTTATCGATATCCCCAATCCGGTTTAAGTAACGTTGATGGTCACCGCAGTTATTACTATTTCTCTGCTACTCGATCGGGTGTTGGGGGAACCTTCGCGCTTTCACCCGCTGATTGGTTTTGGTCGTCTTGCCCTAATGGCTGAGAATCGGTTAATCGGCAATGGGAAGAGTCGGATGCGCGGAGTTCTCGCCCTAATATTGCTGATGGTGTCGATTTTGTTACCCATAACGGTTGTCGTCTATATGCTTGTTACACAGTGGCCGCCGCTGCTGTGGTTGCTTTCTATTCTCTTTCTCTATCTCGCGATCGGAGGACGTAGCCTCGCCGAGCATGCAGAACAAGTTGCTTCAGCCCTTGATGAGGATAACCTTATTGAGGCGCGCCGGCGGGTAGGGATGATCGTTAGCCGTGACTGCGAAGAACTTGATGAAGAGGGCGTGGCGCGTGCAGCGGTTGAGACCGTATTGGAAAATGGTAGCGATGCGATTTTCGCTCCTATCTTCTGGTTTATCGTGCTCGGAATTCCTGGTGTGGTGCTCTATCGCATCGTTAATACAC
>JAOTST010000195.1 GCA_029864785.1 Chromatiales bacterium
TAAAGGTCGTAACGTGGTTCTTGAGAAGAGTTTTGGTGCTCCAACCATCACTAAAGATGGTGTCTCTGTTGCCAAAGAGATCGAGCTTGAGAACAGGTTTGAGAACATGGGCGCCCAGATGGTTAAAGAGGTCTCATCTCAGACTTCAGATATCGCGGGTGACGGTACTACGACAGCAACCGTTCTGGCTCAAGCCGTTCTGCGTGAAGGCATGAAATCAGTTACTGCGGGTATGAACCCAATGGACCTCAAGCGTGGTATCGATAAAGCGGTTGCAGCGGTTGTTAAACAGCTTGGTGAGATGTCTAAGCCCTGCAAAGATGAGCAGGCGATTGCGCAGGTCGGTACTATCTCTGCCAACTCAGACAAAGAGGTTGGTAACATCATTGCGGAAGCGATGGGCAAGGTTGGCCAAGAGGGTGTTATCACCGTTGAAGATGGCTCTGGTTTTGATAATGAGCTTGATGTGGTTGAAGGTATGCAGTTTGACCGTGGTTACCTCTCACCCTATTTCGTGAACAACCAGCAGACTATGACTGTGGACATGGAGTCACCTTTCATTCTGCTCTACGATCAGAAGATCTCCAATATTCGTGACCTGCTACCTATCCTTGAGGCTGTTGCCAAAGCGGGTAAAGCTCTGATGATTATCGCTGAGGATGTTGACGGTGAAGCGCTCGCTACACTGGTTGTAAATAGCATTCGTGGCATCGTTAAGGTTGCTGCTGTTAAGGCTCCTGGATTTGGTGACCGTCGTAAGGCGATGTTGCAAGATATTGCCATTCTTACCGGTGGTCAGGTGATCTCAGAAGAGGTTGGCCTCTCATTAGAGAAGGCGACTCTGGAAGATCTTGGTACAGCTAAGAAGGTAGTTATCAGCAAAGAGAATACCACTCTGGTTGATGGTGCCGGCGCACACGAAGAGATTAGCTCACGTGTTGAGCAGATTCGTGCACAGATGGCAGAAACTACCTCTGACTATGATCGTGAAAAGCTGCAAGAGCGTGTTGCCAAGCTTGCTGGCGGTGTTGCCGTTATCAAAGTAGGTGCCGCAACTGAAGTTGAGATGAAAGAGAAGAAAGCTCGCGTCGAAGATGCCCTGCATGCAACTCGTGCAGCGGTTGAAGAGGGCGTTGTTCCTGGCGGTGGTGTTGCGTTGGTTCGTGCACTGTCTGTACTTGAAGGGCTCGAAGGCGATAATCATGACCAGACCGTTGGTATTGAGATTGCACGTCGTTCGATGGAAGAGCCTCTGCGCCAAATCGTTACTAATGCAGGTGGTGAAGCTTCAGTAGTACTGAACGAAGTGGCCAATGGCAAAGGTAACTACGGCTATAATGCAGCGACTGGTGACTATGGCGATATGATTGAGATGGGTATTCTTGATCCAACTAAAGTAACTCGTTCTGCACTGCAAAATGCGGCATCGGTTTCTGGTCTGATGATCACTACCGAAGCGATGATTGCAGAGCTGCCTAGCTCAGATGCAGGTGCTGGTGCGCCTGATATGGGTGGCATGGGTGGTATGGGTGGTATGGCGGCATGATGTAACGCTGTTTTTCCTTCTGCTCTTTTAACGAGAGCAACCCAATAAGAGGCCCCGATTCGTTCGGGGCTTTTTGCTTACAGGGATGTAAGTACGCCGCGATCGCACGGATGCGAGAGAGCGGTGTTGTTTGTGCCCCTCCTAAGTTTCAATTGATATGTCGGTCGGCCTCTCCTAGTCATCCATAACCTCAAGACACTTGTATCGTACGCCGCGATCGCACGGACTGTTCCCGTGCATCCATGCACTTCACAGCATTAGTACTTCCTGTACGTCATGCGAGAGAGCGGTGTCTACAAATTTGGACTATCCTCTACATAACACAAGGCTAGAGGAACAGGATCATGGCGGGTTATAAACAAATTTTGGTAGCAGTCGATTTTTCAGAACACAGTGAGCGAGTTATTGAAAAGGCTGTAGATATGGCTCATCAGCAGGGAGCCGCTGTGAATGTGATTCATGTGGTCGATTACTTCCCGATGATGGATTCAGCCTATGATGGAGCGCTTGCCTATAGTGTTGATATGACTGACGAACTGGTTGAATCTTCACGCAAGCGACTTGATGAGTTTGGAGGGCGATATCAACTCACTTCAGAACAACTCAGTGTTGAGGTCGGTGCCGTCCGTAAGGAAATTATTAGTGCCGCTGAAAAGATCGATGCTGATCTTATTGTGATTGGTTCACATGGATGGCGAGGAATTGATCTGCTGCTAGGCTCAACCGCCGATGGCGTCCTGCATCATGCAGGTTGCGACGTCCTCGTTGTGAGAGTCGATTAATCGTAGGGCACTTTAAAGTTGCTAGGTTTATGGCCGATAAGTCGCATACGTACGACTACGTATAAAAAAGAGAGGATAGCGTGATGGAAATAGGAAACCACAATCTCAGGGCTGAGCAGGCAAAAAGTGGGCATCGTGCAGATGCAGATAAGCAGGCTAAGACAGGTAAAAATGATTCTGTCGGTATACAAGAGAGTTCCCGTAACAAATTGAATCAGGCGATCCTTAGCTCCGCTTCTGAAGTCTCACTATCAAGCGGAAATAAGTCACTCCATCTTCTCTATCGCAGCGCAATCGATAGTCTGAATGAAACATTGGCGCCAGAGCTGGGAGATAACGCCATTGAACGCGCTGCGGAAACCCCCGAAGATTTCACACCGGAAAATACCGCTGAACGAATCGCCTCATTTGCACTAAATTTTTACTCAGCCTATCAAGGGCAGCACCCAGAGATGAGCAAAGAGGATAGCGTTAATTCATTTATTGAACTGATGTCTGGCGCGGTTGAAAAGGGTGTTAATGAGGCTCGTGGTATTTTGGATGGAATGGGTGTTTTGGAGGGCGATGTTGCTGGGAATATTGATAAAACCATGGCGCTTATTCAGGAGCGTTTTGAGGCATTCAGAGAGTTGACGCTAGGTGGTGAAGAGACTCAGGCTGATGATGTTGTCATAGATGAGTAGATGTAACTAATCCTGAAATCGGCTAAGAACAGCGCTGAATTTAACCCGCCAATGCTTTAAGTACAGCCTGAGGCTCTTTCTCAACTACATTTAAAAGAACCAGAGCAGGGCCGTGAGGGACACGGTCTCCCCGTTCCCAATGACGTAGTGTACTAACGCTAATACCAAATGCAGATGCAAATTCAGTTTGACTCATTGCCATTTTATTGCGGATGTTTTTTACATCGACAGGAGAAAATTCGTGAACAACCGCTTCAGGACATTTTCCCTTAGAGAATGCTACGGCTTCATTTAAACCTTTGGTTATGCTTTGGATAAAATCAGACATCTTTTTCACCATAATTTTTTGCCAGGATAGTTGTGAGCTTGGCTAGTTTATTTCGTTCAGCCTTAGATAAATTGGCCTTTTCATTCTTACCAAAAACAGATAATAAAAATAGAGGAATAAAATCGTTATGGTAGTAATAGATGACACGAACACCACCACTTTTTCCTTTATTTCCGATTGCCCATCTGAACTTTCTAATACCTCCGGTGCCTTGCATTAGAACTCCCGCTCGCGGGTGAGCAGCCAAATAGTTGATAATGCTTTGCTTTTCAGTGTCTGACAGAAGGCTTTCAGATCTATTCAGAAACTCGGGTAACTCAACAATCGTCTGCATATTGTTATTGTAATCCATTGGATTACCTTGTCAATAGGGGAGATAGGGTGTCGCTATTGCGACGATGAATTTGATGCGGTTTGTCGCACCGCAGGCGAGGCACTTTTGTTTTGGCAAAAGTACCCAAAACCATCACCCCACGACATCGCCCTGCGGGTGCCCTCCCAGCGAAACAATTTCAGGCGTTCGCCGAAACTCGCTCGGGTTATCACCTTCGCTCAAACATCGGCTCTCTCAATCCTGAAATCGTTCCGATGGGAGGCGATGTAGAAGGGGAGTATGCGGTTG